>JAEZDB010000084.1 GCA_023429855.1 Actinomycetes bacterium | reverse complement strand
GCCTGCAGCCGCAGGCCGGCGGACGGGCGGGCAGCAGCCCGGCGCGCAGCGCCTGCCGTTGTCGGCACACCCATTGCCGAACGTGGCCGCGCCGCCTTGGTGCTCCTCGATCAGGTCGGCGACCATCGCCGTGAACCGCGGATCGGTGCCGACGGTGCCGGCACGTGCGAACGCAAGACCGAGCTCGCGAGCCTTCGCCTCCGCCTCCGTGTCGAGATCCCACACCACCTCAAGGTGGTCAGAGACGAAGCCGACCGGGCAGACGATCACCGCGCTCACGCCGGCCCCGGGCAGCGTCTCGAGGTGGTCGCAGACGTCGGGCTCGAGCCACGGCACCTGCGGCGGCCCCGACCGCGACTGCCAGACCACGTCGAAGTCCGCGAAGCCGGCGGCGCTCGCAGCGGCAGCCGACGCGGCATGGATCTGGCGGCTGTAGAGGTGCCCGCCTTCGTCGGGCGGGCCGGCGTTCTGGTCGGCGGCCGTCGGGATCGAGTGTGCGGTGAAGACGAGCCGCGCGCCGTCTCGTTCGTCCGCGGGCAGCGACTCCCGGGCGGCGGCGATCGCGTCGGCGCACGCCGCCGTCATCTGCGGGCGATCCCAGAAGTGGGGGAGCTTGCGCAGCGTGAGCAGCTCGCTGCCGTGGCGAGCCCCTTCGCGAGCCGCAAGCGCGTCAAGCGCCCGGCGGATGTCCTCGTGGTACTGCGCACAGCCCGAGTAGCCGCCCCAGGCGGACGTCGCGAACACGAGCACCCGGCGATGTCCTCCGTCGTAGAGCTCAGCGACCGCGTCCTCGATCAGCGGGTGCCAGTTGCGGTTGCCGAACACCACCGGGAGGTCAATGCCGCGGGCGTCCAGTTCGGTCCGCAGGCGATCGATGAGGTCGAGGTTGAGCCGGTTGATCGGCGAAACGCCGCCGAAGTGCAGGTAGTGCTCGACCACCGCGTCGAGCCGCTCGGGCGGAATTCCGCGACCGCGGGTGACGTTTTCGAGGAACGGCCGAACATCCTCGGGGCCGTCCGGACCGCCGAACGACAGGAACAGGAGGGCGTCGAAGGGCTCGTCGCGGCTGGCAGTGGTCATGTTGGTCATTCGGTTCTACGTGGAAAGGCGATCAACGGTGCCTCCAGCTGGGCGTGCCGCTCAGCCAGCGTTGGGTCCGTGGGCATGTTGACGATCTCTCTGGAGATGAGGCCACGGCGATCGACTTGTCATTGCTGACAATCTCATCAGCTTTGGGTTAGCCTGGTCTTGCACCGCGCTCGCAGCGGCGCTTGAGCGACCTAGAAGACGAACGAGATGAACCTGCGCTTCACCGATGACGGGCTCAGCGCCCACGCCCCCGGCGTCCCGCGCCTCAACGCCGACCTGTACAGCGACGCGGCCCTCACCGACTCCACCGAGCTGTTCGCGCAGATCCGAGACGCCGGACCGGTCGTCTGGCTGCCGCGCCATCGCATGTACGCGATGGGCCGCTTCGACGACGTCCGCGCGGCGCTCCGCGACGACCAGACGCTCCTCAGCGGTGGAGGGGTTGCCGCCAACCCCGTCGCCAACCGCCTGGGGCGCGACACCACCCTGAGCAGCGACCACGAGAGCCACATGCGGCGCCGCCGCGTGCTCATGCGATCGCTCGGCGCGAAAGCCATCGCGGGGATCGAAGACCGCCTTGAGCAGGAGGCCCGCACGACGGTCGGCCGACTCGGCAACGGCGCATGGTTCGACGCCGCGCCGGACTTCGCCAGCCCGCTCCCCGTGAAGGTCGTCTCCGATCTCGTCGGCGTGTCGGGAGGCAGCGAGCAGATGCTGCGCTGGGCGGCCGCGACGTTCGACGGGCTCGGGCCGATCAACCGGCGTGCGGTCAGGCAGATGCGCCACAGCCTCGGACTGCTGTGGTTCACCCGCCGCCTGCGACCCAGCGCAGTGGCTGCGGGCAGCTGGGCCGCGAGCGTGTTCCAAGCCGCCGCCGAGGGCGAGCTCACCAACCAGGAGGCTCGAGCGCTCGTCGTCGACTTCATCGCCCCGGCGCTCGACACCACCATCCTGGCCAGCACCCACCTGCTCCGCGTCCTCAGCGAGCACCCCGACGCGTGGCAGCAGGTCCGCGAGGATCCGTCGCTCATCCCGGCGGCGGTCGTCGAGAACGTCCGCTTGGCATCGCCGATCCGCGGATTCACGCGGACCATCGCGGCCGACACCCAGGTCGGCGGGGTAGACCTGCGCGCAGGCGACCGCGTCGCGCTGCTCTTCGGTGCCGCCAACCTCGATGAGACTCGCTTTCCAGACCCTGGGCGTTTCGACCTACATCGGCCCGGCAACGCGCACGTGGGATGGGGCAACGGCCCGCACACCTGCGTCGGCATCCACCTTGCGAAGCTCGAGATGAAGACGCTGCTGGGGCAGATGGCACCAGTCGTGGCCCGGATCGAGACGGGTCCGCCAACGCGGCTGCGCAACAACACCCTTCAGGGCATCAGCGCGATGCGCGCCCGGTTCGTCACGGCGCCTTCGACCTGACGGGGTTCCGGAAGGGTCTCGGCGGCGCCGCGCCGCCGCGCTACTTCGGTCCGATGACCGTCTGGGTCAGCTCCATGCCGGTCACGTCCTCGTACTTGAAGGTGACCTGGCCGCGCTCGATCGCCTTGCCGTCAGCCTTTACCGTCCGGCCAGTAACCGCCGTGATGGTCCCGATGGCGCGTTCGCCATCGAGGCTGAAGCTCACCGTCTCGCCGACCTCGATGACCGGCGGGCGCCCGTTCCACTTGATGTCGCGCAGTTCTTGGCTCATCCGACAACCGTCTCATGGACTCGGGCTCGGCGGTCGGCCGGGTCTGCAGCGGGACCGATCCCCGAACTCGCAGCAGCGGACCTTGGCCCCCGCAGGCGGCGTGGTGACAGCGGCCCGGAGGGCAAACGCGGCGAAGGCCAAGCGCGCAGACCTGTCGGTGAAGTCGCCGAAGGTGAGCGTCGCCAGCGCGCTACCCAGCCGTCCGGTCGACCTCTCCGCGACCGTCAAGAACGGCGGCACGGCGACGGCGAAAGCCGCAACGCTCCGCGGTTACCTCACGAAGAGCGGCAAGCGCGGCAAAGGCGAGATCCAGCTCCTGGGCAAGGTCGCGACGAAGTCGCTGGACAACGACAAAGATCTACGTGAAGGACTCGGTCGAGCTGGGCCTCGGGCCGATCGCCTCGCTCGAGCGAGCGCAGGTGTCTGACACTCAAGGACCTTGGACGAAGTGGCGAACACAGCACGTCGACCTTGTCCCCCAAATCGGCAATATATCTCAAGGTCGCCAATAATCACTATGTGATCGACGACATTGTCGCGTCCGATGTTGCGACGGTAACCCTCAACGGGTCCGATGGAACGTCAGCGACGTATCCGCTCGGCGGCTCAGCCCGCTAAGCAACTACTTCTAGACGTATCCAACGACTAGAAGTAGGCGCTACAGAGTCCCCTTACGCCGCAGAAGGGCGTGAGGGGACTTTGTCGTGCCAATTGCCACGTGGCTAGTCGAGAAACTCAATGCTCGGCTTGTAGTCAGGGAGGTTTGGCAGTTCCAGGGCATAAGTGTTGTCGCGGACGTTGCCGATTACGTCGACTTCCCCGCCAACTACTCGAACGCGCTTCACGCCGTCCGGAGCGATCCCCACGAGTTGCGGTAGCTCAGCGGGCTTTTCTTTGATCCCGCGCTGCTTTGGGATCAGCGCGAAGCCGGCGCTGTCGGTAGGTGTTCCCAGGAGCGTGTACACCTCGCCTGCCGCGACTGCATCCGTCGTTCCGCAAGCGCGACCTCCGGCCTCTTCGGGGTCTTGGATCCAGAGACAAATGACGCTTTGCCCCGATGGTGCGACGTTCGACGAGACGACCACCGCGTGACCTCGAGGTGTCGGCGGCGCGCTCCGAACGGAGCCCAACCGCACGCGGTAGTCCGACGCGGTGAACTGCAGGCTGTATTCGGCGCTCACTCCTCGATCGCCGTCGGTCTGCTCCCTCCTCAGGATCCCTAGCTGCTCACGCTGATCCTGGGGAATCGTTGAGGGCTCCGACTCGCCGAGCCCCAAGAACGGCTGCCAGGTCGAGCGAGCCGCAAATGCCGCACCCGACACCGTCGTAGTCGCAAGTAGGGCAATGGCCACGGTTCGCGCCGTCAGGCGGCGCGATGGAGTTCGTCGGGGTCGGTGGCTGGCAGCAGCGGCATGGACCTCTGCTTCGATGTCTGGAAACAAAGCGCTCATCGCTCCTCCGTCAGTTGTTGGCGCAGTACGCCCAGGCCACGGCTCACGCGCTTTCGCATGGTTGCCGCCGAAGATCCGCTTGCATCAGCCAGCTCGTCGTAGCTGTAGTCGTCCAAGACGTACCCGCGAACCGCATCTCGCTGCTCGGGGGGCAGTCCCTCCAGTGCCAGAAGCACGCCGGCGTGACTGTGCAGCTCCTCGAGCGCATCGCGCTCGCTCTGCGCGAGGACGCGTTGGATACTGCCGAGCGCTTCGGCCCGCGAATCGTCGTAGGCGGCACGCCGTGCACTCGAAGCCAGCACGTTGTGGGCGATCCCAAAGAGCCATCGAGCGGCCGAACCTTCTCCGTTCGAGCGAAACCGCGAGCTCGACGACAGGGCGCTCAAGAACGTCTCAGCCGTGAGGTCTGGAACCAGGTCAGGAATACCCGCCCGCCTGAGGTGATAGGCAGCCACGGGTCGCTCGTAGCGCCGGTAGAACGTCGCGAAGGCGTCACCGGTGGGCCGCGCAGCATGTTGCCTCAGCAACTGCTCGTCGGTGGCGTCCTCGAAGTTCATGTCCGGTAATTGCGCGGGGCAGAGGCTTTGTGACCGCGCCGTGGCGGTATGGCGCAAATGCGCTCTGGACATCCCACCGCGCAAAGTGCCGTGTTTGGGTCCTCGCGAGGTTAACCCGGAGGATCTGCCCGCAGTTGCGGCGGGGAGGAGCTCAAGAGCGCCGCCAGGTCGTGGGCCGGATCCTCGATGAGCTCGAGGATCAGCGTGGTGCAGACCTCGAGCACGTCGACCTTCGGCGCGAGCTGCTTGGCGAACCCGGCCAGGTAGATCAGGTTCTTGAGGAAGAGGAACAGCGCGGGAGGGACCGGGCGGCAGTGGCGGATACATCAACGATCGCTGGTCCTGGCAGACACCGATCGCAAGCCGCATCTCGCAGCTTCGAACCGCGAACTGGGAGCGCAGCGCTCGCGTTCTGACTACGGAAGCCGATCTCGAAGCTTCAACGCGCGCATACAAGGAGGCTAAGCTCGTAGTTCACGGCAGGTTGCTGATCGGCGTGACACCCGACGACGCGCCAGATCTCAATCGCCAGCTGCTCGTTTACGAGCCGGCGTTCCGGGAGACTGACGGCGATTCGCTTGAGCGGTTCGCAGCACCACTGAGGGCCGCGGGCGTGAAAGCCCGCATCAACGGACTCGACATCGGTCCGGGCTGGGAAGATCCCGAGCCGAGTGGGGGAGGCTGAACGTTCAGCGTGAAGAGTCGCGAACTCTGACGCTACGGGCAGTTCGTGCGAGATTGAGGTTCTCGAGCGGTTGAGAGCGCGGCGCCCTAGGTAGTCGAGAACACCGCTGAGGCGTCCAGAGTCCAATGTGTGCGCTGCTTCGAGGGACGGGGTCGGCAAGCGTGCTCAACGAGTTACGGCCGGGTACGCGAAGCATCCCCGTCTAGGTGGCGCCGACGTGTAGGCGTCGCCACACGTACAGCCATCGTGACGCCCCGACCGCAGCAAGAATGCCGACTTACAGACTTCCCACCGACACAGAACTCGAGCTGGCGAATCGATTCACGGTCAACAAGAACTACCTGCAATCTCTCGCTGGATTCATCGAGCACGAGTACCGCGCTGACGATGGTTTGAATCGCGGTCTGGCTCGCGGGCTTCGCGAACACCGCGCCTTCCAGCGGATACGCGGTGACAAGCAGGCCGATGTCGTCGAAGTCGAGCGCTGGCTCACGCTGGGATGGGCCAGCGAGGTCCAGCTTCATCTGCCTGCGACGATGGGCATCGACGCAATGATCGGATTTTCGAACGCGTGGGCCCCGGTCCACGCGTACTACGCGGTGTACGGCGTGTTGCAGGCGTGGTTCGCTGCGAACGGAATGGCTGGCCTGACCAACGACCACACCGGCACGCTAAAGACCATCGGTGTTCAGCTTCGCGACCGCGAGCTCCTCCCGCCTCCGTGGGGCCTGCTGGCCGAGGGCTGTCCGATGCGCGGCGAGAAACTTCACCTCAACGCCCCAACCGGGGCGGATTGCGAAGCCCACGTCGAGGCACTCGCGACTCCCCCAAATGGCCTAGACCCGCTGTTCTGGGCCCGCTACTCAATGTGGCTGAGAACAAGCCGGAAGGCCCGCCTCGTAAAGCGAGAGTCGGAGTGGAAAGCGGACAACGCGCGCAAACAGATCCCGGCCAAACAGCGAACGAAGTTCGCAGACTCGCTCGGTCCCACGTCGCTGTTCGACTGCTTGTGGCGCCTGAGAATCCGGTCCAACTACGGCAGCGTCGAACCGTTTCTGGTCCCGACGATCTCCGAGGCGGACCACATCATCTTCAGCCGCTCGCTTCGCGTGGTCACACACTGCACCGTCGCCCTGCTCGAGCAGTGCGTGGCCCGACGCATCGGGCGCGCGGAGTTCGGCACGATCGCGGCGGGCTTTGTGGACCGCGACAGGTCTGGGCTCACCGACAACTTGCTCGCGAGACGCTTAACGGTGATCGCGTCGCCAGACTGAGAACGGAGCAGGTAGAACCGGCATTCGAGAGTTGTCGATTCTCATCCGAACGAGACAGCCGATTCTCACGTACTGAGAGTTCGGATGCCGACCATTCCGGGCAGTGTTCAGCGTGATGGCAACGCCGCGAGCCAAAACTCAATGGCAGCCGTCAGGTCAGCGAGACCTCGTCGACCAGGCGAAACACGGTGAGCGCCGGAACGGGGGAGGAACTGGAGGTTTAGGTCTTCAGCCGTCGTGCCGCGAAAGCGATCAAGCCCAGGTACGCCGAGCGTTCCTGCTCGGACGAGGCACGGAGATCGGCAACAGCCGCGTCAGCATCGCCGTACGCCTGCAACGCGACCGGCTTGGAAATGCGGACTGAGCTGTCGTAGTCGGCTTCGTGGCGAAGCGCCATCAGCGCGCTGAACTGCTGGGCCACGTTGACAATCCGTGCACTCGGTGGTTCGTGAGTCAGGAGCATCCAGACCGCTCGCTTCTCGGGCGATTGTTTGGGATTGATGGTCGGGTTCTGATCGAACGCCACGACTTGCTTGCTAGCGCCGTCGATGTCGCCGTGGTTCAGCCATCGAACGGCGTGCTCCTGCGCAGCTGTGGAGGTTCCGAACACCTTGTCCGCGGTCGCCAGTGAGAGGGCGTGGAAGAGCGCGTAATAGCTGGCGGAGACTGAACGCCGCAGGTCAATGTCGTAAGGACGGCCCCTCGAATCGAGGCCGCCTTGCTTCAGTAGCCGGTTGGCGTGTTCGAGCAGCCGGTCGGGGTCCAGCTGCGCTCGATGACTCACGCCGCCTGCGCCGGCTGAGGCTTGAGGAACGTGGTGATCGCATAGCTCAGCGTCGGATGGCGTTCCCGAAGGGCCGCGTTAAGTGACTCCGACACCTGGCGTCGGATAGCGGTCCCTGTCTCCAGCGACCAACCCTCGTCCTCTGTTACGTGAAGCGTGATGAAGACCGTCAGATCCTCGATGTCATCGGCTAGCCCATGCGCGGAAATATCGATGCTGTCGATCGCGGGCCGGACACCGCGCGTCGCTCCGATCGCGAGCCGCTCGAGCTCCTCGAGTTCGCTGCGCGCGAGACTAACCACAAGGCAATCGTAACGGGTCCGCCGCCACCCGCCGGGCCGGAGTCGAACCGCCGAGAACCGGGCGGCGCCGCTTCTCGTTCTACTGAGAGTGCGCGCCGCAAACGCCAACTGCATGGCGCGGCGGAAGCGTACGCAAGCAGGGCGGTGGCCTGGAGCACCCGGCGTTAGTGCGCCCCTGCGGGGCAGGTCATGCCGAGTTCGCGTCAAGACACGAGCGAGCTCACTCGCAACGCGCGTTTGTGGCTGACTCATGGCAGTCGGCTCAGGCCGTTGCCGCCGAGCAGCAGCGGTACCGTGTGTGACCGTGATCGAGACGCCATCCGAAACACGCGCTGGAGCAGACGACCCTCGCTTCGTTCTGCCCGAGTTCGATCTCCTGGAAGCTGCGCGGGAAGTTGCTGCTCTTGAACCGCTCGCGGTTGTGGCGGCGGGGGTGCACTCTCTCTGCCACGCCCTGGCAGAGGAGGGGTACGACGATGCGATCGGCGAAGAACCGGTGAAGGAGGCTGCGGGCGTCGCGGTGATGTTGAGCTACAGGGCGCTTCGGTCGGTGGCGGTGCTGACGGCCGCCGGCCTGAGTACCGAGGCGTTTGTTCACGCGCGTCGGCTCGGCGAGTTGGTTCAGGTAACGCGGCACCTCGAGACGAGTGGCGCCGCGGAGTACGCCCGCGAGTGGCTAAGGCATCGAAAGTCACCGAGCAAGTTGCTGGAGCGTGACTTCAACGAAGCGCTTTCCAAGGCCGCACACGCGCACGCGGGCCACCTCGACACGCTGACCACGCACGCTGACGACGCGTTCCTGCACGGGCAGCGGGCCGGGATGATTGATCTCATGCTGCCGTATGGAGCCGCGCAGCTCGGTCACGAACTCACCCAGCGCGTTGAGGCGCTTCTCGGTCGTGGCTCGGAGATATCGACCCGCGTCGACGAGCTCGTGATGAGCCGGTGGCGAGAGGCCGCCGCGCAGCTTCTCGATTCTGAGCAGTAGCACGCCGGCCCGGCGGTGCCGGCCACAGCAACAGTCGGCGAGTCCGCTTGCCGTCCGGTTCTTCGCTGCTTAGGCGTCCGGGTTCGCCGATAGAATTGCCGAATGCGCTGCACAGCCCCGGTTCGTGGACATCGCTCGGCTGCCGCTGCGGCTGCCTGTCCCGCGTGTCGTGGGCGCTCTTCGTACGGGTACCGCTCGTCCTACTCGCCGTCCCGCTCCGTATACGGTGGGTCGCAGGGAGGATCTGGGGGAGGGCCGACCCGTTCGAAGCGCTCGACGAGCTCTGGCCGGGTGACGGTTCTGGCGTACACCGACACCGAGTGGCGCACGATCAAGCCTGTCTTCGAAGCCGTCGAGGTGCAGGCCAAGGAACACCCCGAACGACGCGACGTGTTCCTCTGTCACGCCTGGGATGACCGTAATCATGCTGCCCGAGAGCTGCACGATCTTCTCGAGGCGCGGGGCGTCTCGGTCTGGTTTAGCGAGAAGGACATTGCGTTGGGCACGTCCATGATGCGAGAAATCGACAAGGGGCTGAAGATGTCACGAATTGGCATTGTCCTCGCGACGCCGGCGCTCTTGAAGAGCATCGACGAGGAGGGCGTTGCCGACAAGGAACTGTCCGCGCTTCTTGCGACGGACCGCCTCATCCCGGTGGCTCATGGGACGACCTTTGACGAAGTCCGCGATCACAGCGTCCTATTGGCCGCGCGCTCCGGAATCACCAGCAACGGATCGTTGACCGAGATCGCGGCAAGGATCGCGGACGCCGTGACCGTCTAGCTCGAAACGGTTCTGGCTCCCGCTACGCGCCGAGTATCACCAGATTGAGACAGCCGATTGCCACCGACTGAGACCTCGCGCCCCATCGGTCGATCTGGGTCCGGGCGTCATATTGTTCGAACGCGTTGCCACCGTCCTGAGGGACGTCATCTAGGCGAGCCGGCGCGCATTCCCTAGAGTCCCGCCGCGATGTCAGCACAGCGCTTTTGTGATCAGTGCGGAGAGCCCGTCACTGCGCCTGCAAAGTTCTGTGCTGCGTGTGGCGCGAAGGTCGAGCCGCCTGACCTTGCAGTCCGGAGTACGCCCGAGCCCGCGACGACGATCATCGACCCGGCCGGCGCTCCGACGACAGTGCAGCAAGGCGCGAGCCGACCGAGCAACCGTCGCGCGCTCGCGCTCACGGTCGTCGGTCTCATCGCGCTCGTCGCCGCTATTGCGGGGATCTCCGCAATGACTGGCGATGACAACACCTCCGCTGACGCTGACGTCAGCGTCAGCGACAACGGCGACGAGATCGCGGCGCTGCAAACGTGCGTCGATCGCTGGAACAGCGAGGACAACCGGATCAAGTCCGTAGGTGCCATGCGGGGCGTCGGCGAAGGCTACGTCTCCATCGGGTTTGCCGAGGACTTTCCAGACAAGTGCTTGATCACGGTCGCCTATCCGACCGTCGATCGCTCGCTGCAGTTCATCGAGGCCGGCGAAGGCAGCGTGAGCGGCCCCTACGGGATGCCGCAGCAGGGCACGCTCGCCAGCCTGCCGGAAAGCACAAAGCAGTGGAATGCCCAGATCGACCCTACGGGCACCGTGAAGCTCGGTAGAACCAGCTCTACGAGCGACAGCGGTACGGACAGCCAGGAGAACGACCCGGCGTCGGACCCGGACGACCTGACCGCAGATAGACCGCAGGTCGGCGAAACGAAGGCTTCGATTAAGGAGCGATTCGGGACCTCGCTGGACGAGACCGACGGCGGCGCCTGCATCTGGAAGAACTCCCAAGGTGACCGCTTCGAGGTCACCTTCGGCGACGACGGCGAGAGCGGATGCTTCGCCGACGAGCAATCGAAAGCGACGGCAGTTAACTAGCGCCGCGGTCGATCCCCTCCCGGCGAGGGCGGGTAGCTCGACGAGCCGAGATAGCGAACGCCGCACCCCAAACCGTGACGTGGAAGCGGCTTCGCTGGCCACCCTCCTGCTCAACCAACTTCGGGCCCCATCCCCTCGAACCGTGCTTCGACCTGCGGTCCCAACAGCTGCCCGCGGGGGTACTCGCGCCGAAGCGCGATGCCCACCGATCCCAGCTCGGCGAACCTCTGGGTCAGGGCGGTCGAGAGTTCCACGACCGACTCGAAGACGAACGGATCCCTTTCGCGGTAGTCGCACAGCCACGCCTGCGGACCCGCTGGCACGAGGTCGCTCGAGATTCGCAGGTCGTAGCGGATGCCTCCAAAGAGAACGACCATCACCTTCACGTGGTCTCCGTGGGCTGTCACGGCTATCAGATGCTCCCAGGGGTACAGGTGATCGAACCACGAGCTTCCGTGCTCCAATTGTTCGGGAACCGCCGAAACACCCCCTACGGTGCCCTGAACGTGCCCTTGCCGCAACAGCGTGAGAACCGACAGTTCCCCCGGGCTTCCGCGCCAGGCCGGAGGCATGGCCATCGAGAGCACTCCAGCTGCCACCTTGGCCACAAAACGTGGCCAGATCCAGGGAGCGAGCGCCCACGACCGTTCGATCCCAACCAGCGCAGTCCGCTCGCCCTGCGCGACGATCGACACCGTCTTGCTAGGAAACCGTGCCTGGAGCTCGGACAGGACCTTTGTCGTTCGATTCTCAACGTCGTCCGCTGGCATGGTGAAAACGAAATTGCCGTTCTCGTCGAGCTTCGGGGTGCTTGCCGCGACCTGCTCGATGGTCACCCCTTTCGGAGTGGCCTTTAGCAACGCCTTGGCTCCATCCGGAAGAGTTCCGGGCCACTGACTGCCTCGAAACGGCTTCTTCGTTCGGACGTTGTGCGCCCCGGACAGCGCTCGATGCATTTGAACATCGGGGTCGAGCATGAGGGGATTGTCGATCGCCTTCGCTACGTCGCTGTTGCACTGCGAGTGGGTACGGATCACAATCGTTCCGCCCAGCTCGGCTGGGATCACATGCTCGATGTTCGTCGGCTGCTCTGAGAGCGGCCTGGTGCAGTACGGGCAAACCTCAGGTGCCAGGACGGCGCCCAAGGTCATCGCCAGGGGCCGTCGGGCGCTGCCTCAACGGCGTCAGCGAGGTACGGCTCAAGGGCCTCGACCAGCTGGACCATTGTCCGCGCCATCTCGCGGTGCGCATCGGGCCAGCCTGACTCGGGGTCGGCATACCCGACTTCGGTCTGTACGCCGATCGAGCATCGCTTCACGTCTGGCTTGGCGTTCCATCCCAGGGGTCCGCCGAAACGCGATTCGATCTCGTCTCGGCGTGCGTGCAGGAACGCGTAGATCGCGTGGTTCCGTTCGCCTTGGCGGTGCTCGAGGTAGAGCTTCACCGCGCCGGCGTGCTGCTGCGTCTCGTAGATGTAGTGCACGCCCGACCAGCCTGCCCCGGCCGAGATCCAGGTGTCCGGACCGGGCGACACTCGTGCGTGCAGGGGCGTGATCTCAGCTGCGGCCGAAAGCAGGCTTTCCCAGTAGCGGCGGCGCATCTGGTGGCGGTCTGAGTCCCGGCCGCTGGCGCCGGCGAGCTGCGCGCGGATGTCCTTGAGCGTGACCCGCTCGTCGTCGCGTTCGGCAAGCCAGAACGTCCAGCCGTTCCCTGCGGTAGTGCCCGCGGCATGGACCGCCGCCGCCGACGGCGTATCGAACGTCTCTCCGCCGCAGACGAGGCGCCCCTCACCGGTGACCGTGGCCGTCGCCGCTACTCCTGCTCGCGCAGCGATCAGCGTCTCGCCGTCTTCGATGAAGCCAGCTGCGAGCAGGGTCGCAAGCTGCACGCTGGACGACGAGGCAGATGGTGCTGCGGCCACCACCGCGGCGTCGGCAAGTAGCTGCTCGATCGAAGGAAGCTCCTCCGGGTCGCCAACGCCGAAGGCGGCGGGCGACGGCCAGATCGCGCAGATCTCGGTTGCGAGCGAGTATCCGCGGCGGTGGATGTCTTCGACGTCCCAGGACGCCAGCGCAGACACCTCGGAGTTGAGCGCCAGCAGGCTGTGTTCGCGCAGCGCCGGGGCCTTGACGGCCCAAGCGTTGTTCGACAGTGAGGAGTTGAGCGGTCCGCTCGTCAACGTGAGGTTGCCGAGCCGGTGCACCACGGAGTCGCGGACGAGCCCGGCGTCACGGGCAGCTTCGTCGTCGAGGTCGGGATCCGACCAGGCGTCACGCCACTTCTGCGGCATCAAGTGCTCGAGGGTGAGCTTGGGCGGAAGCGTCAGGACGCTCTCGGTCTTGTTGTTGGATTCCCGCCGCGCAAGCTCGATCGCCGAGAGCACCATCACGAGCCGCGGCTTGGCGACCCACCCATACATCCCACGCGTGACCACTACGCCCGTGATCGTCTTGTCGTCGGGCCACACGGAGATCGCCGATGACGATGCTGCCAGCTCTTCGATGATCTGATCGTCGGCTTGGTCGGGTCGACGTCGCACCGCTTGCAGCAGGTCGGCGGTGGTCTTGTTGTAGTTCTTGGAGGTGAGGCCGGCGAGCATCCGGCGTACGAGCCAGCTTTCCATCGCGCTTAGCGCTCGGCGCCGCTGCTCGACGGTGACGTCTGCGCTCTTGAACAGCGCGAGTGCCACTGGGATCACCGTCGACGTATCGAGAGAGTCGAGCGTGGCGAAGAATCGAGCCTCAGGGCTTCCGCTCGGTTGGTCGTCAAACGACCGCATTACCGCTGCGTCGCCGCAGAGTTCGCGGATCAGGCTGCCGATCTCGCCGGGTTCGGTCCGGTCGAGGATCTGGGCACGGAACTCGCTGAACAGCTCGGTAGCCGGGACGATCCGTCCGAGCTTCATCGAGAGCCAGTGCATGAGGAACAACTCAGCCCGCGGGCGGTTGAGCCTGCCTTGGCGACGCTCCTGCCTCCAGTACTCGTCGCCGAGTTCTGGCTGCCACCAGTCCTCGTGCAGCGCGTCGGTGTCCTCGCCAACCATCGCCGCCCGGTAGAACAGCGCGTTCTTCACCAGGTCCATCGCCAACAGTGGCGTGCCGCGCGCGTTGAGCGTCTCGAAGATCACCTGCGCGTTGTCGCCTGGCTCCAAGTTGATCGACACCAGGTTGAGAAGGCTCGTCAGCGCGACGCGCAGGGCGTCAAAGCGCGCGACAACCACCTGAGGCTCGGGACCCTCGCTGCGGGACCAGACACGAGCAGAAGCACGGAAGAACTCGAACGCGTCTTGGATCGTGTTGGCGGGGTCCTGCGACACGGCGCCGGTCTCGAGTGCCGGCGCCATGACAGCCCGGAACGCGGCACGGTTGACGTTTGTCGGCCAGACCTTGAACCGCGCGTCGCCGGATGCCAGGTCCTCGTCGTTGAGCGTGAGCTTGCGCAGCACCCGGGCTTCGCGCTCTGCGCCGGCTACGTCGGCCTCCTCCGCGACCGCCGCGATAAGCAGCTGCAAGGTCGTCAGGCGCTGCTGACCGTCGATCACAAGTCGCTGCGCGATCTCTCCAGGCGTCGTCTGCTGGTGATCGAGCACGACCGCCCCGAGGAAATGCGAGGCGTTGCCGAGCGTCGGGTCAGCCTGACCTCGACGACATCCACCAAGTCCTGCCACAGCGGAGCCCAGTGCGTGTCCTTCTTCCACACGTAGGGGCGCTGGTACAGCGGGACCATGTACCGCACCTCTGTGCGAAAGAGGTCTTCGAGCGTGTTGGTCGCCGGCTTCATCGAGCTTGCAACCTAACTGCCAAACACGCTCCGTTCCAGCATCGCAATCGGGAGTCGCGCTTGCTCGGCCTGGAGTGCTCAGCCAGGGCGGGACCAGCGACACTGCGGGGTGGATTCATCGCGGGACGAGAGTTTGCTCGGTGCGGAGATCTCGATGGGAACGCCCATCGTGGCCATGTGGATCGAGCCGCAGGAACGCCGGCTCGGCGGTTGCCGCCGGGCACGAGGCGTACACTTGTTCGGTGTACGAATGGGACCTGGAGCAGCAGTACCGCCTCCGGCTGCTGCGGAATCGGAGGCGCGACTATCGCACCGAGATCGAGCCCCAACTTTCGGCCGACGAGCGGCTCGATCCTCTGGGTTGGGAGATCTTCGATTTCGTAGCCAGCGCGGGTGGTTCAGTGCGCGAGGCGTTGGTACAGGCGATGAACGGCAACCTGCGTCAGCGGACGCTGGTGCGCGACGACCTTGCGGTTCGCGATCGGATGCACAGCGAGCGGTCGTGGCGACAGTGGTATGGCGATCGCGCCCCGCTATTCGATGCCGACGCCTTTGACCACCTCCGGTTCTGGCAGCGCCACTTCACCAAAGCCAACTTCACGTACTTCATTCAGGAAGGCGCCACTGGACCGGTCAAGATCGGCCGCTCGGTCGACGTGCGAAAGCGACTTGGGGATCTTCAAACAGGAAATCCCGACAACCTCCATGTCCGTGCCGTCGTTCCGAGCGATCACGCCCTGGAGCGTGCGCTGCACCAGCGCTTTTCCCCGGCGCGAATCCCAGGTAAGGAGTGGTTCCAGGGCGATCTCATCGCTGCGGTGGTCGCGTTCGGCACCGGACTCGCCGAGCGGGCACTTCACGGTTTCGATCCTGCACTGCCGACTTCACTTCCGACGGTCATCGGAACGGAGGTCCGGAGCGCTGGGGACCTGTTCGTTATCCGCCGCGCGATCGCCCTGCGGCTCTCCGGGGGGAGCGAGAAGCTCTTGGATCGACTCGACCTCAGCGCCGAGGAGCTGTACTTCCACCTCGCCGCCATGGTCCGTGACCCGAGCTTCGAAGAGGTGGCCGGACGAGCCCGATGGTTGTTGCCGGAAGACTACGACCTAACCCGCGCACCGCGGGAGCAGTTGACCGATGAAGAGCTTGCCCAGCGGCCTACGGTGCCGACCTGGGCGCAAGCGCCAGTGACCTACATCGGTGGACCGGCCTTTCCGCCGAGGCGCCAGCGGCGCGGGAGGGGTCTCCGCGTCGCATGATCGGCTTCGCCGCAGCTCAGCGGTCAGGAACTAGCGCTCGGGTACGGCGCGACGGCCGACCAGCGTGCATGACCGCGGACCGGCTTGCCGTCGCCAGGCCCCTAGTAGCCACGGAAAGACGTCCCGGCCCGCAGCTCACGCCGGTCACGCAAGCTGGTCGCTGCCGGCCCGAGACATCCTGATGGACTCAGGTACGCCAGTTGGTTGGCCCTTGCGCCCGCATCAGATCTCGTTTGACCGCTCAGCCGACGGTCTCTATCTGCCATCCGAGGCCCACGATCAAGACAAGCCTACGAACGTCGACGTCCCCAGGCTCCTTGCGATGGGCCGACCTACTAGGGCGGCAAGCCCGTTCGACCAGATCAAGCTCATGGTCGACGAACAGAGCCTTGGTCTTGCCGAGACGGGCCTCGACGGCGTTGTTTCTGTGGTCTCTCAGCTTCCGCGTGCAGATCTGTTGCTGAAGGCCCTTGCTATCGGATGGCGATTGAATGGCCGACAATCGGCCGGACGACGCAAACGCACGTATTTGCAAGCGGCCGAGCTCCTTCCAACGCAGGTGGTCGACGTAGCGAAGAACTTGATCAAGACCCGCGAGTACGCCTTGTTCCCTGAACAGCACGTCCTCGTCTTGGGCCGCCTGATCGACCAGTACTCGCTGGCGGATGACGCCCGATCGGTGACCGACGAAGGGGTGGCAGCGATGCTCATGGCGACGGCAGGGTCGACCAACCACCAGCTCGACGACCTCACCGACGACGGATTGCTGAGCTACTTCGTGCGAAGCGGCGGATTCCATCGGTCGCACGATCCGATCCTCGGACTATGGCGAGCCAGCTGGTTGCTCCTCGAGGGCACTCGCCGAGTGGGAGTAGGGCCAGGCGGCCTGGCGCTCGACCTTCGGAAGACCTTCGAGACCTCAACCGGTCTGACGATCGAGCGTGGCTTGGACATCGCCGCTCGCGTTCTGACGGACTTCGCATTCGCCACGGCAGACGACGGGCACCCGTCGATTGTGATCGGCGAGACAGAAACGATCGAGACCTACGCCAGAACCGCCGGCGTAGCCACGGAGACGGTGTCGGCGTTTCTGATCCGTGAATCCGAACCGATGCCCCAGCGCCCCGATTGGAATGTCTGGGAACGCAGCTACTTTGAACGCCGGCCCTTCGTTCGGGTCGACGACGAACGGTTCGTGCCTTGGTCGCCCAACGCCCTGGACGCGTGGATCGCAAACTTCGCCTACCACTCTCTGCTTGCGGCAGCGATCGCCGACGGCCAGGTAAAAGCCTTTGGTGGCGACTGGGGACGGCTGACCGAAGCGTGGGCGCTTGCCGAGGTCGAGCGCGCCGTCACTCTCGCCGGACCCAGCATCCGCTGGGAGGCACTGGGTGAAGAATCCGACGGGCAGGATGGGAAGACATCGGACGTCGCGCTACGGATCGGCTCGGATTGCGTGCTCTTTGAACTCACCTCGAGTCGTTTCCGAGCTGTGACCTTGCGCCACGGGCGTACAAGCGACGTTCTCCAGGATCTAGAGAAGACGACCCTGGCAAAGCTGCGCCAGGTTGCTCGCGTTGCGACCCTCATTCGGAACGCTCTTCCTCTTGATGGGCGCCCAGTGGAGGGTCGCATCTGGCCGGTCGTGGTCACGGATATCCCGGGCCCGACGATGCCGGCCTACACGGAGCGGGTCGCGCAGGCCTGGAAGGCAGCCCGACCCGCACGCGGCGTCGAGCAGCCAACGGTGATTAGCTGGACGGAGTTCGACTACTGCCTCGAACTCATCGCCGGCGGAGCCCGACTGAACGACGTCCTCGCAGCACGCGAGCGGGACGGCTTTGCGGGCGTCGACTTCGGCCGCTACGTACACGCAGACTCGCTGTTGGACTCAATTCAGACCAAAGGTCGACTAGCGATCTGGGACAGCCGCGCAGCCGAGTGGCAGATCATTCGCGACGACGGCAACAGAGACCCACTGCCTTGAGCGCGCCCTGACTGCCCGGCGGAGTCCTAGATATGCCGTTCGGCGATCGGCTTGATGTTCTCGCCGTAGGGCACGAACTCCCGCTCCAGAGGTTCGATGTCCGCGCCGGCCACGGCGGCCGGCGTGATGACGAGGTCCGCTCCGAGCGGCTCCTGCGTGCAGAACCAGTTGTGGTACCGCAGCGACCACTCGATCTTCTTGCGAGGTCTCAGAGGAAGCGGATCGTCACCGGCTCTCTCGACGCAGTCGTTCCAGTACCTCACAAGGCCATCTCGGTGCCCGCGGATCCAGTGCTGAACGTCTCCTTCGTTGTCGATGATCCAGCGAGTCGCGACACCTAGGTAGTTGACGTAGTGCAGGTCACCCTCGACCAAGAGGTGGAACCGCTGTGGGGCGTGCAGGCCGTCACCAAAGAACTTCATGTGTTTGCGCTCGAGTGCCACGAACGTGGGATCGAGGGCGATCCTCGGCATGTCGGCCGTGTCTTCTTCGAGTTTGACAGCGCGCGTTTGGGCTGGGCCGTAGACGATCCGTTCGTCGGCGTAGTGCCAGCCGACGGATACGCCTCCGCGGCTCAAGAAGCCGTGGTGAACGAGCATCGTCTGAAGGGACGCTGCCCGCCAGAAGAACTCGGTGTTGACATCTTCGGGATGCTGGCCATTGACGAAATAGGGCAGCGACACGGCGACTGAGTCGCTGAAGTACGACGTGGCGTGGCTCCGGCCGTGATCGTCGCCAGCCAGCTCGCGAGCCTCCTCCCACGCATCACAGAGCCTGGCAACGTGGGCGGTCCGACCCTCGTCGTCGTCATCGCCAAGCTCATCGAGCGAAGAAGACATCGGGCCGGTCCCGAGAACGTCAAGGAACAGCACCGCCGACTCCCGCATGAATGGGCGGCCCTCCCTCCGGTAGAGCTCAAAAGCTGAAGGCGTCGACATGGCGCGCAGTCTGCCATCGCTAGCTCGGCCTGTGGGCATGCAATCCGGAACAAGCGTCCCGCTCGGACTTATCCCGGTTCCTAGGAAGTGGGACGCGTCCCAGTGAGAGGCGCGCCGTGGCGCCGCTGCGCCAGATCTCAGTTGCGCCGCTGTCCCGGAAGTTAGGCCCGATATTCAGCGTGGCCGTTCGCGTGCGGGTGCAACCTTCGGTACGTTCGGCCGATGGAGTTCGGGTACGCACGCGTCTCGACCGGCAAGCAGGATCTCGATCGCCAGATCGACGCGCTCGCCAAGGCCGGCATCCCAGCTGAGCGCTTGTTCCTTGACAAGAAGTCGGGCGCGACGACCGATCGCCCGGGACTCCAAGCACTGCTGAGCCATGCGCGCGAAGGCGACGTCGTGGTGGTTCTCACGCTTGATCGCCTGGGGCGCACCGTGCGGGACACGCTGAATCTGATCCACGACCTCGCCGAGCGTGGGGTGGGGCTGCGGAACCTTGCCGACCCGATCCGGATCGACACCAGCGAACCGGAAGATCCGATGGCGCAGCTAGCGGTCGTGATGCTCGCGTTGTTCGCTCAGATGGAGCGCACGTACTCGCTGGAGCGGGCGGCGCACGCCCGCGCGGTGGCGACGGCGAAGGGCCGGCGCGTAGGCCGGCCGGTGATCGTCGATCAGGGGAAGATCGAGTGGGCGACGCACCTACGCGACCACGATGGCCTGACCGTCGCGCAGATCGTCGCGAAAACCGGCATCCCGCGCACGAGCCTCTACCGGCACCTACCGCCGCGACGGTCGGCCCCGCAAACCTCCGAGGCGTAGTCAAACGCATCAAGGCCGGGCCTGTGGCGGGTGGTGGTGCGCCATACTGGGATCGTGCATCGGGACTTCATCGTCCGGGTGTCTCGGAGGCCCGGCGCGCAAG
>JAEZDB010000371.1 GCA_023429855.1 Actinomycetes bacterium | reverse complement strand
CGCGGCGGCAGCTGCCGCGCGCGACGCGGTCGACGAGGTCCGCGGCGGCCTGCGCGGCACGGTCCGCCTCGGGATCATGCAGTCGATGCGCCCGCCGGCGCCGAACCCCGCCCAGCTGCTGGCGTCGTTCGGCACGACCCACCCGTTGGTCGACGTCGTCGTCGGCCACGGCGGCGGGTCGCTCACGATGCTCGAGCAGCTGCGCGACGGGCGCCTTGACCTCGCGTTCGTCTCGGCCCGGGCGCCGCAGGCCGGCGTCGAGCTCACGCAGCTCTCGGCGCAGGAGGTGTCGGTCCTTTGCCCGGCGGCGCACCGGTTCGCGGGCCGCCGCTCGCTCACGCTCGCCGAGGTTGCCGCCGAGCCGTGCGCCGAGCTGCCGCTGCTGTGGGGCACGCGCACCGAGAACGACCGCGTCTTCGCGGCGGCGGGAGTGCAGCGCGAGATCGCCTACGAGATCAACGACACCTCGACGCTCGTCGAGTTCGTCCGCGCGGGACTGGCGGTCTCGCTGCTGCCGATGTCGCTCGTGGCCGACGAGCGCGGGCTGGTGGCGGTGCCGGTGCGCGGCGCCGCGCCGACGTTCGAGGTGTCGATCGCGGCCCCCGCGGATCGCCGCCTGAGCGCCAGCGCCCGCGCGCTGCACGACCACATCCGGAACGGAGTTTCCGCTTTGCCCTAGGCTGGCCGCCGATCTCGGCTCGAGCTTCTCCGACCTGCAGTGGGTGATCGACGCCTACGCCCTGGGTCTCGCGGCGCTCCTGCTCACCTGGGGCGCCGTCGCCGACCAGGTCGGCCGCAAGCGGGTCTTCGTGGGGCGGCTCTCCGCGCGCATCTCGCCTGGACTGCTGATGGGGCTCGGGCTCACGTTCGTCGGCGCGGGCGTGCTGACGCTGCGCGCGGTGAACGGCGACTCGGAGTGGACGGTGTTGCTGCCCGGCTTCGTGCTTTGCGGCATCGGCATCGGCATGACGAACCCGCCGCTTGCGTCGACGGCCGTGAGCGTGGTCGACGTGCGCCGCGCCGGCATGGCGTCGGGCATCAACTCGACGTTCCGGCAGGTCGGCGTCGCCGTCGGCACTGCGGCCTTCGGCGCGGGCATGGCGGCGCTCGTCGAGCGCCACACGCGCCAGACGGTCAACAAGATCAGCAGCGCCGCCGGCACCGCGCCGCCCGCGCGGCTCCCCGACGGCGAGGCGCTCACGCAGGGCGCGCCGCAGGTCGTCGACGCGCTCCCGGGCGGCCACCAGACTTACCTCGACGCCTACACCGCCTCGCTCGACACCGTCTTCCTCGTCGCCGGCCTCCTCGCGCTCGTGTCGGCCGTGGTCGTCGCGGTGCTCGTGCGCCGGGCCGACATGGACGCGGCGCCGAGGTGTCGGCCGCGCAGATGGCGGAGATGGCCAAGCAGGCCGGCGCGCCCGCGCCGGCCTGAGCCTGGCCTGCTCCGCTACACGCGGCGGATCAGCGTGGCGGTGCCGAGGCCGCCAGCGGTGCACATCGTCGACAGGCCGTACTCGGAGTCCGAGCGCTCCAGCTCGTGTACGAGCGTGGTGATCAGCCGGGCGCCGGAGGAGCCGAGGGGGTGGCCGAGCGCGAGTGCTCCGCCGTTCACGTTCACGCGGTCCCAGTCGGGCGCCAGCTCCTTGCCCCACGCGGCGACGACCGAGGCGAATGCCTCGTTGATCTCGACGCGGTCGATGTCGCTGATCGAGAGCCCGTTGCGCTGCAGGATCTGCTGGGTCGCCGGGATCGGGCCGGTCAGCATGATCACGGGGTCGACACCGGTGACGACGTGGTCGACGACCTCCGCGCGGATCGGCAGCCCGAGCCGCTCGGCCGTCTCGCGCGAGGCGAGCAGGACGGCGGCGGCGCCGTCGGAGATCTGCGACGACGTGCCGGCCGTGATGATGCCGTCCTCCTTGAACGCGGGCTTCAGCTTCGCCAGCACCTCGAGCGTCGTGCCGGGGCGGATGCCCTGGTCGGCGTCGACCACGGTGCCATCGGGCTTGGTGAACGCCGCGATCTCGCGGGCGAACCGCCCCTCATCGACCGCTCGCGCGGCGTTCGCGTGCGAGCGGACGCCAAGCTCGTCGAGCTCAGTGCGCGTGAGGCTCCAGCTCTCGGCGATCAGCTCGGCGCTGATGCCCTGCGAGGTGATCGCGTAGCGGTCGAGCAGTTCCGGGGTCCACGGGTAGCCGCGCTCAGGGTCGCCGACGCCGACGCCCATCGGGATCCGCCCCATATGCTCGACGCCCGCCGCGAGAACGAGGTCGTGCACGCCCGCCTTGATCTGCGCGGCGCCGAAGTGCACCGCCTGCTGCGAGGAGCCGCACTGCACGTCGATCGTCGTCGCCGGCACCTCGACCGGGAGCCCCGCCTGCAGCCATGCGCTGCGGGCGATGTTGTTGGACTGCTCGCCGATCTGCGTCACGACGCCGCTGATCACCTCGCCCACGTCGGCGGCCGGCACGCCCGCCTGGTCGAGCACGGCGCCGTACACGTGCGCGAGGAGGTTGGCCGGGTGGACGTCGCTGAAGACGCCGACTTCGCGCTTGCCGCGGCCGATCGCGGTGCGCGTCGCGCCGACGATCACAACGTCGCGCGGGGACTTGCTGGTGCTGCTGATGCTCATAGCTCGTGCGTCTCCTGGGACACAAGGACCGGCTATTAACTACCGATCGGTAGCTATAAATATAGCGACCGCACGGTCGCCATCCGTGAGGGGCGTCTCACGGGGGCAGCCTCTGGCAGGCTGGGCCCGAGATGACGTTCTCGCGACTTTGGTGGGTGGCGCTTGTGGTGCTCACGGTGGCCGCGCCGTTCGTTGGGAAGGAAGGGTCGACGCTTCAAGCGTGCTCGGTCGCCCTGCTGCTTCCGATTGCGGCGCTCGCCGCTGTGGTTGGCCGAACGCGCGGGTTCCTCGCGGTCCTGGGAGCCGCAGCCGCGATCTGCGTGCTCATCGGTGCGGCGACCCTCATTGCCCACGCCGAACTTCGGAATCCCGCCTTGCCCGAATGCGAAGGCTTGATGAGCGGATTTCAACGCCATCCGTGCTTCCAGGGTGCGTCTGAGCAGGCGACGAGCGGCTTTTCCCCTGCGATCCTTGTGCTCGTGTTCGGGCTCCCGACCGTCCTCATGAAACGCTCGGCCGATCGATCGGCGATCGAGCGCCGCGAGTCTGAACAAGCCCCGTCGGCATAACCGACGGCGCCCGGCTAACGATCCAGAGCTGGACTCGGTTGGTCTCCTCCGTGCCGCACCTGGCAACATCGCGGCATTCAGATTCTGCGTCGAGTTTGCTGGGTTGCTGCCGTCGCCAGCGCGTCGGCGCTGGTGTGGTTTGGCGATCCCGCGCTGGTGGTCGCTTTGGGCGTTACCTTGGTCGCGTCACTCGCCCTCGGCGCTCTTGCAGGGCCGAGATCTGTGCTGACTGCGGCGCTAGCGGTGTTGATGGTCGTCGGCGTGTCTGCACTCGTGACGCGGGGCGACCGACGGAACGAGTCGCTGCCTTCGTGTCCGACGTTGTGGGACCGCACAGCGTTCGGCGATCGCGCGTGCGAGGAGACCTTTAGAGGGCAGGCTTTCCGCGGAGCGCTGCCTGGGTTGGTTGTGCTGGTCGCCGGCATGACTACGGGGCTGCTTCGATTCGTCGCAGACCAGGGCGCGGACCCCAGAAGCGGGCGGCCTTCGCCGCCGCCGCGTTAGCCAGCGCGAGGGGCGGCACGTTCGCCGCTTCCTCAGCGAGCTGCATGGGATCGATCCGCAATGCTTGGCTCAATGACTGAACGCGAGTACTGCCTTCCGGAGTGGCGGATACAGCTGGGGCAGGCCGGCCTGTGCTTCATGGCTGCACTCCTGACCCTCGTTCTGGTCGCCAGCAAGGCCCCGCCAGTGCTTTGGGCGATCGATGTCCCCATTGTGGTGGCGATTGTGTGGTTTGCGTTCGCTCGACTTCCTCGGAAGCGTGTGGCTGAATCCCGGGAGGGGCTCATGATCTATTCCGCGCTCACATCGGCCAAGCAGACGATTCCGTGGGCAGCAATTGAGCGGTTTGAGGCGATGCCAGGAACGCGGGGCCGAATGGTCGCTACGATCGACAAGACCGGACGTCGAACGGCCATCGCAGGCCTCGATGCCGGGGGCGGGATGACCTGGGAAGAAGGCGAGATCTGGGGCGAGCCGGAGGATCTCATCTCGGAGCTCAACGAGCGCCTCGCCGGCTGGCGTCGCCTCGACCTGGACTAGGCCGAAGTGCTTCAGTTCCAAACCGCCGATGCGCGTCGGGCCTTCTGGGTGCTCGCTGCCTGGGCTCCGGTGTTGCCCGGGGCGATGTGGCTCGGTGGGGCGATGGCTGGCGATCCTTCGGTTTCGCCCGCGTTCTATGTGGCGGTCTTGGCGATCGAATACGCGTGCGTTGCTTGGTGGGCGGCGCGGCGCCGTCGCCTTGGGCTCTTCATCGGCCCGACCGGGGTGAGGGTCGGACCTGTCGTACCGAATGGCGACGACGTCAGCTACGACCTTCAAGACGTGGCCTTCGAGATCAGAGCCGACGCAAAGCTTGCTCGGCTGTGGGTCAGCGCTCGTCGCGAGGAAGGCCGCCGCGTCACGGCCATGCTGCTCGCTCGCGGCGGCCATCCTGGGCACCGACTGCTCGGCGGTGCCAACCGTTTGCTCGTGCGGCGCGTCTCGGAGACACGAGGCAGCGGCGACTGGGAAGACACCGGCGTGGTTTGGACCGACGGCAACGGCGACGCCGTCGTTGCCTACCTAGAGCAACAAGTCGAGGAAGCGCGAGCTACCGAGGCGCCAGAGTGAGTGCCGTGCTAATGGTGCTGCGGGTGTTGAGAAGGCTGACAAGATCCACGGCGATGCCGACGTGAAGTCCTGGGAAACGCGCGTGCGGCGCATCGGCGCGCTCGCCACCAAGCCCGACTTCGAGGGGACGCCCACCTATCGAGACTGGAAGGCAGGCTGGGCGCCGACCGGTAAGCGGCTTGCCTTCAGCCTTTGCTGGTTTGCAGCGTTTGCCGTCTGCTGCTTGGCGATCGGGGTCGGGCCGCTCGACGCGGACGAGCTGTATCTCGTCGGTCTGGTCGCAGCGCTCTCCGTCGGTGAGTTCGACGCCCTGCGGCACGCTGGAGCCGTCATGCGAGTCGAGCGGCGTTGCCCGGGCCCTAGGGTGTCGCCGTTTGGCAGCGCGCCGTGGGGGTTGATCGTCGCTGTGCGCGCAGCGACGCTCGTCGCTGGCACCGTTCTTGCAGCGGTCCTGGCGAAGGACGATCGTGGCCGAGCCGTACTCGTCGGCCTGGTGCTGTTTGCGTCGGTAGGGCCGTCATGGCTGCTGGAGTGGCAGCTTGGCAAGGCCGATCGGCGCGTGGTGCGGCGATAGCCGAAGTCTTCGCGGGCTGTCCATGCGTACCCAACACAGAAGCAACGCTCATCCGGCCGGTGGCACACACGTCACCGACCACGCTCGGGCTGGCCTTGCTGTGGGGCAGCTTTGGCTCGACGGAGACGGTCGGTGCGGTGCGGGGCTCGCCGAGTCAGCGTGGGACGTTGATGAACTCACGGCGGTCCGCCGCGCGTTGGAGCTTCCGGTGGTGTCCGATCCCGATCCGATGACGGTGCGAGAGATAGGCAAGCGCTATCCCGGATCGGTTCCATGGTTTCTTGCCCGGCCTGCGCTCCAAGGGACGATGATGGCCCTCTGGCCGCCTTGTCATCTCCGATTGGCTAGAGCGGCTTGAGGGCTGACTAGATTGCTGGGGGTACGATGACTGAGCGGCGTTACTCTTACCCCGCCTGGCGTACTCGATTCGGGCAGGCCATGCTCTTGTTCATCGCCCGCCTAGGTTTAGTGGCGATGTTCAACGGGTCCGGCGCGTGGTGGGCCTATCTGATCTTCTCCGCGGCATTGTTGACGATCGTCTGGTGGACGCTGTGGCGCGTTCCTCGCCGTCGCGCTACGGAGACGCGCGAGGGGATCCACACCTGGGACCTCGGGTTCCCGGTCAAGGTCGTCGTTCGCTGGGAAGACATCTCGCACTTTGAGAGGATGTCGTCGCCGTTTGGCCACCTCGTCGAGGCCGTGCACCCGAAAGGCGGATCGACATCGATCATGGGTCTCGACCCTCGGGCGAAGACGAGCTGGGAGGGCGAAGAGCCAGGCGAAGTCGACGACGTCGTGGCCGAACTCAACCGGCGTCTGGTGCTCTGGCGTGAGGAACTCGGCTTGCCGACGCCGCCACCAAGGCCGACGCGTCGCTCGCCCACGCCATAGCGCGGCTCGTCGACGGCGCGGTTCGGCAAGGGCCTCCCGGAGGCTAAGCAGACTCCGCGCGGGTTGGTCCGTCGGTTCCCTCAGTCCCGCGCCGCCGCCGTCGCCCACTGCGAGACGTCGCCGAGGTCGAGCTCGGGCGCCTTGGCGGCGTACTCCTTGGTCGCGACCTGGGCGAGGGCGAAGTCGAGGAGGCGGTCGGGGAGGATGCGGGGCAGGGTGTTGGCGAGGTGGTTGTCGAGGCCCATGCGGTAGCGGGCACGGGGGCGGCGCGCGCGGACGGCGCGGACGACCATGGCCGCGGCGGCCTCGGGCGGCTTGCCGATCTGGCGGGCGGTGTCGCCGGCGTCGAGGGCTGAGGCGGCCAGCTGGCCGTAGCGCTCGTGCATCTCGGGCAGGTGCTCGTGGGCGTCCCACACGCCCTGGCCCTCGGTGATGCCCTTGTCGAAGATCGGGGTGACGATCATGCCGGGCGTCACGCAGACCACGCGCACGCCCACGTGGCGCAGCTCGCGGCGCAGGGTGTCGTTGAAGGCCTCAAGGGCGAACTTCGACACCGAGTACGGGCCGAACATCGGCAGCGCAAGGCGGCCCGTCGGCGACGACACGTTCACGACGCGGCCCTTGGCCCGCAGCAGCGACGGAATGGCAGCCCGGGTGACGGCGATCGTGCCGACGATGTTGACCTGGACGACCTCGGCCCAGCGCTCGTCGGAGATCAGCTCGATCGGACCGACCGAGAGCACCCCGGCGTTGTTCACCAACACCGACAGCCCGAGCGGCTCGAGCGCGAGGCGATCTCGCAGCCCCTGAAGGTGATCGGCGTTGGTGATGTCGAGCAGGATCGGCTCGATGCGATCGCTCGCGGCCGTGAGCGGAACGGCGTCGGCGAGGGTGCGCACACCGGCCAGCACGCGGTAGCCCTGCTCGGCCAGCGCGAGCGCCGTGGCGGCGCCGATGCCGCTCGAGGCGCCGGTCACCAGTGCGAGGCCGTTTGCGCGACGGCGCTTCATCGCGGCACGACCTTGTCGATCATGTCGACCAGGACCTTGGTCGACCCCTCGGCCTTGCCGTTGTTCTGCTTCTCCGCCGCGGTGATCGAGTCGACGTGCTCGTAGCCGTACTGCCAGACGGCCGGATCGGGCCCGCCGAGCTTGGCCTTCTTCTGCACTCCCGAGAGGCCGAGCGACTGGATGCGCGGCTTGCGGCGCGTCGGATGGCGGTAGGTGAACTGGCCGATGTCGCCGGTGCGGTCGTGGCCGTAGAACGAGGTGAGGTCGGTGACGATCCGCAGCGGGAAGTACGGCTCGGTGAAGTTCGTCGGACCCTCGAACTGGATCCGCGCGAACTGCTCGGCGTCGGTGACCTCGGTCTCCTTGTGGGTGAGGCCAGGGCCGATCTGGCCGGGGCCGAGCTCGTCGTAGTTGACCCAGCCGGTCATCGGGACGCCCGGGCCGGCCTTGCGCGGCACGAACAGGTTGTTCTGCTGCAGCGCCCAGTTGGCGAGCGGAATCTGCGAGAACTGGTCGGCCAGCCGGTTGCGGCGCATCGCGGCGGCGTTGTCGAACATGCCGAAGCTCGCGCGGATCGCGCTGATCGGCGTGCCGTTGTCGTCGAACATCTGCCCGAGCAGCGCGGCGTTGGAGTACGAGTACTGGCGGACCGAGTCCTTCGAGAACAGCAGGCGAGCCAGGTCGGTCGAGCCGGCCATGTGGAAGAAGCTGTCGATCGTCTTGTTGTAAGGAACCGACTTGACCAGCGGCGTGGCAGAGCCGTTCGGGTCCTTGAACGCCGCGGTGCCGACGGCCTCGATGACCATGGCCGAGAGCGGGTCGACGCCGTCGAGCGGGACGGTCGCCGGCAGCTGGCGCTTCTTGATGCCCTCGAGGCCGGCCTTGCGCACGATGCTGGCCTGGCCGAGCGTGAGCACGTTGATGGCGAACTTCAGCGCCGGGTAGTCCTGCGTGGGGTCGAGGTCGAGCATCGACTCAAAACCGACGAACGCCGCGCACTGGCGGTAGCCCGCATCGTCGTTGGTGGCGAGCTTGCCGTCGAAGTCCCAGCCGGCGAAGACCTGCGTGAGCGGGCCGCCGAGCGAGTGGCCGCCGCAGAGCACGTGCTTCTCGCGCCACTCCTGGCTCGGCAGCTCGTTGACCATGACCGAGTAGTAGTCGCGCACCGTCTGCGCGAGGCCGATGTCGCGCAGGACCTCGGTGCCGTACTTGAACCCTTTGAAGGTCTTGCCGTCGATCGCCTTGCGGCGGAAGTAGTAGTCGGTGGCGTCGGCGAAGTTGCCGGTCTCCTCGTACTTGTTGAGACCCGTCAGGTCCTCGAGGCAGTTCGCGCGGCGGTCGAGCGCCCAGACCTCGATGTTGCGACCGCGACGCTTAGCCTCGCGGACGGCGTTGCGGGCGAGCGGCTCCAGCGCCATCGCACCCTCGAGGATGCCGGGCATCAGGATGGCGACCGAGCTGGCCTCCATCGGGTTCGCCGGCCCGGTCGACGAGCGGAAGCGCACGTACTGGATCCAGTCGCACGCCTCGGGGTGCGCGGCCGTGCTCTTGATGAGCGGCACGCGCAGCTTGACGAGGCTCGCGCTCACGTCGGTCTGCGTCGACGCCGACTGGATCGGCTCCTCGACGCGGTCGACGGCGGCCGTGGCCGTCGCGGGAACGGCGAATACCGCGGCACCCAGGAGGGCGACCGCTACGCGGCGTAGGCGAGGGGAGCGGGAGAGAGGGATGAGCGTAGGGACAGGTCGCATCATCGAGACAGAATGCAGAAAGTTGGAGTGACCGTGGGTACTCGTAAGTACCCATGTTTTGAAGGGGATTGCAAAAACGCTTCGACGGGGACCGAAGGATTACCAGCGTACTGAGAGCCCAGTGTTTGGCGCGGTAAATCGGACGTACCGTCAATAAGACCTCCCAGACCGATAACTGGTATTTCGGACCAGGGTAGGTATCGTTACCCCTCTCCTGTTCCCGACGACCCTCCCCGGTCGAGATTGCAGCGATGTCTCCTTCTGTCCCAGGCATGACTTCCGCATCGACCCCGCGCCAAGCGGGCTCGCCCCTACCGCGCCGACTGGTCGCGTTCGTTACCGCTGCGCTCCTCGGCGTGCTCGCGCTCGCGAGCGCGGCCTCGGCGAACGGCATGTGGCCGCCGCACGATCCGTTCTACGCGGCGCCGGCCGACCTGGCGAGCAAGGCGCCGGGTGAGGTCATTCGCGCCCGGAGCACGCGCATCAAGCTCGGGCCTGGCATCCAGCTGCCGTTCAAGACCTACCAGGTGCTCTACCGCACCACCGATCGCACCAACACGCCGATCGCCACGGTCTCCACGATCATCATCCCGACGAACAACCGCCCGGCGACCGATCGCAAGATGATCGCCTACCAGACGGCCTACGACGGCCTGGGCCCCGCCTGCCGCCCGTCGTACTCGCTGCAGACCGGCCGCGTCGCGCTGCAGGGCGCCGAGGTGCTGCTCATGCTCAACATGCTGCGCCGCGGCTGGACGATCGTGACCAGCGACTACGAGGGTCCCAACGACTCCTGGGGCGTCGGCCCCACCACCGCGCGCGGCGTGCTCGACGGCATCCGCGCCGCGCAGTCCTACGCACCGGCCGGGTTCGACAAGGGCGTCGACACCAAGATCGGCATGATGGGCTACTCCGGCGGCGGCAACGCCAGCGCCTGGGCCAACGAGTACGCCCCCACGTACGCGCCCGAACTCAACATCGTCGGCGCGGCCTACGGCGGCGTCGGCGCCGACCTCGAGACGATCGTCAAGTCGCTCGACGGCGAGCTCTACGCGGGCATCGCGTTCGCGGGCATCGTCGGCGTCACGTCGGCCTACCCCGAGGTCGACATGAACAAGTTCCTCAACAACAAGGGCAAGAAGCTCTTCCGCGACCTCAAGTCGCCGAAGAACCAGTGCATCAGCGACTTCTTCCTGCGGCACCCGTTCGAGCGGTTCCGCTCCTACACGACCCACCCCGACATCCTCCACACGCCCGAGTTCCAGGCGATGCGCGCCGAGAACGCCCTCGGCCGCTTCACCCCCAAGGCCAAGACCCTCTGGTACGCCCCGTACTTCGACGAGATGGGCAGCTGGTGGGCCAACCAGCGCGTCGCGCGCAACTTCTGCAAGGCCGGCACGCCGCTGAGCTTCCAGACGAGCTACATCGAGGAGCACGCCATGCAGGCGATCCTCAAACCGTGGGATGCGCAGAAGTGGATCGACGACCGCTTCAAGGACCGGCCGTTCAAGAGCAACTGCCCCACGTCGGAGACCGGTCCCTTCGGTCCCTCGCCGGCCTTCGGCAAGGGCTTCGGCTGATCTAGGTGTAGGCGCTGCCGGCGAGCCCGACGAGTGCGGGCACGTCGGCCAGCGAGTCGATGACCATCGTGGGCTCGATCGGGCTCTCCTCCAGCTCGTGCGCCCGGAACTTGCCGGTCTTTACGAGGATGCCGGAGAGCCCGAAGTCGATCGCGCCGCCCACGTCGGCCTCGAGGTCGTCGCCGACCATCGCGACCTTCGACGCCTCGACGCCGAGGTCGGTGATGGCGGCAGCGAAGAACTCGCCTGAGGGCTTGCCGACGACCGTCGCCTCGACGCCCGTCGCGTACTCGAGCGCCGCGATGAACGGGCCGGCGTCCATGACCAGCCCCTCCGGGCGGCGCCAGTAGCGGTTCTTCTGCAGCGCGATCAGGTCGGCGCCGCGCAGGATCGAGCGGAAGGCGCCGTTGAGGATGCCGTACGAGAAGCCGGGGCCGAGGTCGCCGACGATCACGGCGTCGACGGTCGAGCCGGGGGAGACGACCGCTTCGAGGTCGGCGAGGTCTTGCTTGAGCGCATGCGCGGTGATCACCGCGACGCGCTGGTAGCCCCGGTCGTGGCAGAGCTGGACGGCCATCCGCGCCGGCGTGAGGATGTCGGTCGGTTCGACGTCGTAGCCCAGGCGCTGCAAGCGGTCGGCGACCGCGGCGCGCGGGCGCGACGTCGTGTTCGTCACCAAGCTCGTCGGGACGCCCGACGCGCGCAGCGTGCGCATGGCTTCGATGCCGCCGGGCGTGGCGTCGTCACCGACGTGCAACACGCCGTCGATGTCGAGCAGCAACCCTTCGAAGCGACCTGGCATGAACCCAACATAAGACGGTCCGCCTTCTGGGCATTTGGACATTGGGACAAAGGGCGCCAACACCCGGCGCCCCGGCCGGGTGACACTAGGCTCGACCGCGACGGGCGCCGCCGCGGCGCCACCCCACGAGAGCACCGCCCGACGCGGCGGCGCGAAGGAGCACGCATGCCAGCCAAGGGACACGCCCAGTGGAACGGCGACCTGAAGTCGGGGAACGGCACGTTCACCGCCGGCGACTCGATCTCGGGCGACTACTCGTTCAAGTCGCGTTTTGAGGACGGCCCGGGCGCGAACCCCGAGCAGCTCATCGGCGCGGCGCACGCAGCGTGCTTCTCGATGGCGTTCTCCAACGCCCTCGCGGAAGCTGGCCACGTGCCCACGTCGGTCAAGACCGACGCCGTGGTGACCCTGCGCCTTAAGGACGACGGTCCGACGATCACGAAGATCGCGCTCACCACCGTCGGCGAGGTGGCCGGGATCGACGACGCGCAGTTCCAGGAGATCGCCGCGGCCGCGAAGGCCGGCTGCCCGGTCTCCAAGGCGCTGGCGGGCGTCGAGGAGATCACGCTCGACGCCACCCTCGCGGGCTGACGTCAACGCGCGCTCGCCGCTCGGGCGGGCCGCCCTGCTTACGCGGCGAGCGGCTCGCTCAGGTCGAGCGGGCCGTGTTCGCGCGCGACGATCGCCAGGAGCGCGTCGGCGACCTGCGGGTCGAAGTGCCCGCCGCGGCAGCGCGCGATCTCGGCGCAGGCTTCGTTGATGCTCCACGCGCGCTTATAGGGGCGCTCGTGCGTGAGGGCGTCGAAGACGTCGCACACGGCGGCAATCCGCCCGGCGAGCGGGATCGCTTCGCCGGCGGTGCCGGCGGGGTAGCCCTTGCCGTCCCACTTCTCGTGGTGCGTGCGGCAGACGACCTCGGCCAGCTGCAGCACGGGCGACTCGGAGTCGACGAGCAGCTCGGCGCCGGCGACGACGTGCTGCTGCATCACTGCGAACTCCTCGCGCGTGAGCTTGCCCGGCTTGAGCAGGATCGCGTCGGGCACGCCGATCTTGCCGATGTCATGCAGGGCCGCGGCGTGCGCGAGCATCGTCGCCTCGGCCTCGGACTGCCCGAGCTCGCGGGCGACCTCGCCGCAGAGGGCGGCCATGCGGTCGATGTGCTCGCCGGTGTCGTCGTCGCGGAGCTCGGCGGCGCGCGCGAGGCGCAGGACCACGTCGAGCTGCGAGGCCTCCAAGGCGGCGGTGCGTGCCGCGACCTCGGTCTCCAGCTGCGCGTTGTAGCGGGCAAGGTGCGCGCGGGCCGCGAGCTCGCCGGCGATCACGGCGGCCGCCGCGGCGCTGGCCGCAAGCCCGAGAGCGAGCAGCGGCTCGGCGACCGGGAGGACGAGCCCCTGATTGAAGGCGACGACGGCTGCGCCGGCGTAGAGCGCGGCGAGCGCGATCGCGGCGACCAGGCCGCGCAGGGGGCCGAGGAAGAGGACGAGGGCGATGCCCAGCAAGGCGAGGGCCACGGCCAACGCCGCGGACGCCCAAGTCGGCGCGTCGCGCAGCGGGTTGCCGTGCAGGGCGGTCCAGATCGCGTTGGCCTGGATCTCCGGCCCGGCCATCATGCGCGTGCCCGGCGCCGACGTGGGGTGCACGTCTTGCAGCACCGGTGCGGTCGCGCCGACCACGACGATGCGGTCCTTGAACTTGGCCGCGTCGACCTTGCCCTCGAGCACGTCGGCAAACGAGTACGTCGGGATGGTTCGGGCCGGTCCGCGGAAGTCGATGAACGCGGTCCCGTCGGGATGGAAGCGCTCGGCGCCGATCGGGCGGCCGACGCTCTCGGCGGTCGCCGTGGCGAGCGACTCGAGGTTGGCGTTCTCGCGGGAGTAGCGGCGCATCACGCCGCCGGCGTCCGACGGGAACGTGCTGCCGGCGGCCCGCGCGCCGATCTCGGCGAGCTGCTCGTCGCCACCGAGCACGCGGGTACCGCCCTTGGCGTCGCTTTCGCCGGTGGCCAGGATCGTGCCGGGTGCCGCGGCGACGGCGTCGAAGAGCACCAGGTCGTCGTCGGCGCGCTCCGACGGCTCGGTGAACTGCACGTCGTAGACGATGCGCCGCGCGCCGGCTTTACGCAGCTCGTCGATCATGTCGGCGTGCAGGCTGCGGCGGATCGGCCACGTCACGTCCATCGAGGAGAACGTCGCCTCGTCGATCGCCACGACGGCGAGGTCGTCGGTCGGCTGCGTGCCGCGCACCTGGTAGCGGGCGTCGAGGGTGCTGTGTTCGGCGCCGCGCAGAGCGCCCGAAGCGCCGAGGGCGACGACGATGAGCAGAGCGGCAAGACCGGAGAGGACGGCGGCGAACCGCCGGACGCCGAGGCGGCGCATCAGTCGACGTGCGGGGCGAAGTGCCGGCCGCCGGGCTTGACCAGGGTCGCCTTGCCGCCGGCCTTGGGCCGCACCAAGACGGCGCCTTCGTAGACTTTGACGACCGTACCCGCGCAGGTGTCGGTGGTCAGCCACTTCGTGCCGCGGACGGTGGCGACGCTGTCGCGGCCGTGCGTCTCATAACGGCCGCCGTCGTCCTGGCCCCACACGTGGCGGCGCTTCTTGGCCTTCTTCTTCTTCGTCTTCTTGGCCGAGCGGGTGGCCTTCTTGCTCTTGGACTTCGCGCGTTCCGCGGTGCCGCAGTCGAGCTTGCCGGCGAGCTTGACCTGCGTCATGCCGGTCGACTTGTTCTGGGCGACGCGGAACTGGCCGCCGGAGAACGTGCCGTGCTGGACCTTGTCGCCGACCTGCGACGTAAGCACGATCGCGCCCTTCGTCGTGTCGATGACCGAGCCGGTCGGGATCGACGCTGCGTCGGTCACCGCGAGGTAGGTCGTAGAGCCCGGCACGCGGAACTTGACGACGCCGCGGTCGGTCGCGATCACCACGCTGGCGCCCTGCACCGGTGCCGGTGCTGCGGTCGCTGGCGGCTCAGGCGGCGCGGGGTCGGGGGTCGGGGTCGGAGTCACGTCGGTCGGCGGGGTCGGCGTCGAAGGCGGGGGCGTGGTCGCCTCGGGGGCGTCCTCGTTCTTGTCGTCGCCAGCTTCGTCCTCGCCTTGATCGTCGTCGTCCGAGGTCGGGATGAGCGGCGTGGGGGTCGGCGTCAGCGTGGGGG
>JAEZDB010000323.1 GCA_023429855.1 Actinomycetes bacterium | reverse complement strand
GCTCTGACCGGCCGCGGCCTGGCACCGGCGCACCACGAGCGACCGCAGCACCAGGCGGCCACCGGCGTCGACGAGGATGCAGCCGCCCTGCGCCGGCGGCGCGATCGTGCCTGGCTTGGCATCGTTCGGAGCGCTCGTGCCGGCGCCACCTGGCGACGTGCCGGGCGTGCCGCTGCTGCCGGCCTTCCCCGCAGCGCCCGGCGCGCTGATGAAGAGCCCGTCCTCGACGGTGATGCCGCGCAGCGTCAGGTCGCCGGTCGCCGTGACCTTTACCACGCGCGCGTCGCGGGCGCTGTAGACCCAGGTGGTGTCTTCGCCAGGCCGGCTGCCCGCAAAGGCGACGGTCCGCCCGGCCGCCACGTCAAACGAGACCGTCGTCGAGACGGTCAGCGGCGGGCCCATCACAATCCGCCCGTCGCAGTCGAACGTGTGTGAGCCGCCCGCGGCCACGGCGGCGACGACGTTCGCGCGGGTGCACGACGTGATCGTGGCGGCCTGGGCCGGAGCGGCACCGAGGAGCGCTGCGATCATGCCGACCCACAGGGCCGCGAGAGATAGCGCACTGGACCGACGCGATGGGGACGTCTTCAAGGCGATCCAGGATTGGTACCGGGCGCCGACGCGGCGTGTCAAGCGACTGGACTCCCCCGTCCGCTTGAGCGCGCCGTCCATTGACCCTGCGGCCTCTGCGGGGTCGCTACCCGTCGGCGGGTACCGCCACGCTCATCACCTTGAGCTGGGTCGTGGTCTTTGCGCGCTTGGCTTCGCCGCAGAACGGCTGGGCGCCGGTCGTGGTCTGGTCGCCGCCCTCCGCGGGAACGATCGCCAAGAAGCCCATGCGCAGCGGCCGGTGGTCGGCGACGAACGCGACGCTAAACGTGCCGTCGCGGTTGCGGTGCACGCCGACGGTCGCGGTGTCGTCGAACGAGCGGCTCGCCGACATGTTCTCACCGCACGGGTTGGCGATCGTGCCGTCCCACTCGGTGCCCTCGAGCGTGCCCACGCCCTCGGCGTCGGTCTCGTCCCAGCGCAGGAAGACGCTGCCGCGGCCGGTCATGTTGGTCTCCGTGATGCCGCTGCCCATGTTCTCGTTGTAGGTCACCTCGATCGAGAACTTCAGCCCGTCGGGCTTCTTCGGCTCGATCGAGTGCGTGAGCACGTGTGCGCGGCCTGCGGTCGAGGTGAACTCAGCGCTGATGCAGCCAGGGCGATACGGGTCGGGGCCCCAGTCACCGGCCACGTCGGCAACGCGCGCTTTGAGGATCGGTCCGCGGGTCTGCTCGGCGGCGAGCTGGCCGCACGTGCTCGACACGGTCCACTGGGCGTCCGCGACCGTCACGCCGCTGGCGTCGGTCGCGCGCAGCTGCCAGTCGGCGGTCTGCCCCTTCGACACCTCCTCGGGCGCGTACTGCTGCACCACGGCGCGGGCGCACATGCGCTTGTCGTACCAGCGGGTGTCGCCGAAGCGGAGCTGGTCGGCGACGAGGTCGAACTGCTGCGCGACCAGCGTCGCGAGCTGCGAGCTCATGGTCCGGTCAAACGACGAGCGGATGGCGCCCTTCGGACCGTGGTAGCGGGCAGCCGCCGCGAGCGGCTGGCCGGGCGTGCCGATCGGGATGGCGCTGCGATCGAGGGTCGCCCGGTAGGTGTAGGTGCGGTCGCGGCGCAGCACCTTGCCGGTCGCTGCGATCTCCTGGCCGCTGCGAACCTCGAGCGCGCCCCGCAGCGAGGCGTCGTACGTCTCGGACTTGCCGCTCACGCCCACGTGGCCCTTCCACGGCCCGTCGAAGATCGTCGTGATGCTGACCCACTCGCGCTTGCCGTGCTCAGCAGTGGCCTGGCCGAACGTGATGCGCAGGTCGAACTTCGACGGCACGTCGCCCTCCGCTGTCGGGCAGTTCGGCAGCGGGCTGTGGCTGCCGGTGCCGAGCTTGAAGAACCCGCCTGCGCCGCTGCGGTCGCGGATGTCCATGCTGAACTCGTTGGCCGTGGCCGCCATCTCCAGGCTGACGTCGCCGCTCTTGAACTCGGTGCGGATGTTGGCGTTGCTGTCGACCGTCGTCGTGACCTGATGGCCGAACGACGCAGGCGCGTTCGTGACGGTGGCGTTGCCGCTGGCAGCGGCAAGTCGCCGCGCCGACCGGCGGCGGGGCGCTCCGCCTCCGGCGAGGCCCGCGCGATCGGCGGTGAGGATCGGCTCGCCCGCAGCGACCCGGCTTTGGGCGAACGCGAGCGCCTCGCGCAGCAGCTTGGCGACGCGCTTGCTCGGCTTCCTGCCCTTGGTTCCGGGCTTGCGAGCTGCCACGACCGCCCGCTCCAGCGCGGTGACCTGACTCGTCGGCCCCTTCGGTAGGCAGGCCGACGGCTTAGTCGTAGAGCCGACGACGGTCGTCCCCTTCGGGCACGGCTTCGCCACCAGCGCCGCGGGCAGGAAGGTCGCGGTGAGGAGCGCGCCGAGCAGGGCGAGCGCGGCGACGAGAGGTGGTCTACGCATCCTCGTGAGGCTGACGGGCCGAGACCCTCTTGCCGTCGGCCGGGCGGGCCGACCGGCAACACCGTTTGGTGCGAGGCGATGCTGGCTGCGGGGCACCGCGAGTCGATGGACCACGACCACGTACTCGCCGATCTCTCCGACCGCTTCGATGTGGTCCTCGACGCGCTCGAGCGGGAGGGCGACTGGGTTACGAACCGCGTGAAGCCGGGGAAGATCATCCTTGGGCAGATCGGCGACATCGAGGCCGGAGTTCGCCAGCTCATCCGGGAACGCCCCCTCGAAACCGTCGAGGTCGAGCTCAGCTCCGGCGACACTGTTCGGGTTCCCACTGCCGACGAGACCCTGCGCATGAAGGGCTTTTTGATCGTCAAGCGCAATCAGGTCCGCGACTTCCTCGACGTCGCCGCGCTCGGTGCGCGAGCGGGAACCGAGCACGCCGCGCAGGTGTTTGCGGGCATCGACGCGTACTACGCAGATCAGCACGTCGATGGGGTTGGGGTCGCGAGCCAACTCGTGCGTCAACTCGCCGACCCTCAACCGGCCGACCGCCGGACCATCGCCGACCTCGAGCATTACAAGGGGCTTCGCGCGCCCTGGACGGACTGGGTCGAGGTGGAGCGGACGTGCCACGCCATCGCCAATGCGATGGTCAAGCTTGGGCCAACGCCGTGACGCTCGCCTTTCGCAACCTCGACCTCACCCCCGACGCGCCCGTCGAATCCTGGCCGGTCGAGGCGATCCTCACGGCCATCGAGCGCGGAGACCTCTCGCATTGGCACCGACTCGCGGCTGCTGCCGCCGACGATCCCTGGGGGCCGGTGGCCCGCCGCACCGAGGAGGCCCTCGAACTGTCGGAGGCCTACGGGATCACACCGGCGCTGCGGCGCGTGCTCGCCGACGCACGCCTGGAGGCCGAGCGCGCCGAACGCGAGCGGGTCAGCGACCGAGTCCAGGCGCTGGTCGAGCGCTCAGGACTCTCAGGCGCAGAGTTCGCCTCACGCATCGGCACGTCGGCCTCGCGGTTCTCGACGTATCGCACCGGCAAGGTCACGCCGTCGGCGGCGCTCATGCTGCGGATGGAGCGCGTCGCCGGTTCGTCGCCGGGCCACGAAACGGCCGAGGGCCCCGCGCTGCGGGGC
>JAEZDB010000276.1 GCA_023429855.1 Actinomycetes bacterium | reverse complement strand
GAGGCGGCGGGCCATCGCGCCGGAGGCAACCCGCCGCCCCGCCTCAGAACCGACGCGGGCCCCGGCTTGCGCCGGGGCCCTCGATCATCAGGTGCGTGTTGTTCCCGCCCTCAGGCGGCGACGCGAGAGTCCCTTAGGACTCGTCGGCGTAGGTGTCGACGGGAGCAGTCTCGCGGTGCTTCTCGTCGCCGAGGAGCACGTTGTAGAGCAGGGCGATCACGAGGCCCGCGACGATCGGGGCGACGAGGTAGACGAGGATGAACGGGACGGTGCCGCCGAACTCGTTGGAGATCAGGGCCGGGCCGAAGGCGCGGGCCGGGTTCAGGGCGCCACCGGTGAACGGAGCGGCGATGAGGCTGCCGACACCCAGTGCGGTACCGATGATGATCGGCGCGAAGCGACGGTCGCCACCGGGGGCGACGGCCGTGGCGACGACGGCACCGACAAGGAAGAACACGCCGATGAACTCGAAGATGAAGCCACCCCACATGCCGTCCTTGCCGGTGACGAGCTCCTTGGTGAGGCTGGCGCTACCGAGGTTGGCAATCGTCTCGACGTCGGTCGTGAAGGCGAGGGCCAGGAGGCCGGCCGCGGCGATGGCGCCGAGGAGCTGCACGAAGATGTAGCCGATGGCGTTGGCCGGGCTGATCTTGCGGAGCGCGAGGATCGCGATGGTGACGGCCGGGTTGAAGTGACCGCCGGAGAAGCGGCCGAACGTGGCGATGAGGACCGTCAGCGAGAACGCGTGGACGAGGCCGATCGTCACGAAGTCGGTGAAGCCGAGACCGGCCTGGCTGTTGGCCGATGCAGCAGCACCGATGGCGAACACCAGGAGGAGCGTGCCGACGAACTCGGCGACGTACGCGTTGGCGCCGCGAGTCTCCACGGACGCCTCCTTGGACTGGGAGGGAATGCGAGCAGAAGAAGCCATAGCGTGGCGATCCTAAACAGGTGGGCAGCCGGATGACGCCAGCGTGCCATCGCACACACGAATAGTGCGTCTCAGCAGGCCCCTCCAGGAGCGCTCCGCGGCGTTGCCGTTACTGCGCGCGGATGCGTCGGAACTCGTCGACCACGGAGCGAGGACGGCCCCAGGTCGGCGTGACTTCGACGCGGCCGGTGCGCACGTCGGTCACGGTGAGCACGCCGTCGATGTTGACGTCGTCGAGGAGTCGCAGCGCAGCGTGGACCGCGGGCACGGCCGCGGCGTGGCCGAAGCGGTGGGCGACGAGCAGCTTCCAGTGCTGGTCGTGCTTGGAGTACGGCTGCGCGTTGCAGGTGACGAGCAGCGTGGCGGCGTCGATGTAGCGCGTCTCGTCGGCGAGCCGGAAGTCGAGCTCAAGGTCCGTCCAGTCGTCTGGGAGGGAGTCCACGATCGACTGAAAGGTGTCCGCAAGCGCCATGGATGCCAGCGTACCGGCTAGGGAGCGCGTGCTCGTTCCAGATCACGCGGACGGGGTTGGTTACAGAGGTGAAACCTGACTATGATGCTCGTCATGACTCAGACGACGGCGTCCGCGACGATCGATCAGCCGTTTGCGCTTCCCAACGGCACGGAGCTCAAGAACCGGTTGGTGAAGGCGGCGCTCAGCGAGCAGCTCGGCGACCTCTCCAACGCGCCGACCAAGAAGCTCGACGCCCTGTACAGGCAGTGGAGCCTCGGCGGGTTCGGGCTGGTGTTCACGGGCAACGTGATGGTCGACCGCCGCGCGCTCGGTGAGCCGCGCAACGTCGCGGTCGAAGACGACCGGGACTTTGCGGCGCTGCAGTCCTGGGCGCAGGCGTCGAAGGTCGGCGGCAACGCCACGTGGGCGCAGCTCAACCACCCGGGCCGTCAGTCGCCGCGGTACCTGTCGACCAAGCCGGTGGCCCCGTCACCGGTCGACCTCAAACTGTTCGGGCAGTTCGCGAGCCCGCGCGCGCTCACGAGCGAGGAGATCCACGAGATCATCGAGCGGTTCGCGACGACCGCCGAGACGGTCGTTCGGGCCGGGTTCGACGGCGTGCAGATCCACAGCGCGCACGGCTACCTGTCGAGCCAGTTCCTGTCGCCCATCACGAATCTGCGTAACGACGAGTGGGGCGGCGATCCGGAGCGGCGGATGCGGTTCTTGCTCGAGGTCGTGCGCGCGGTGCGCAAGCGGATCGGTCCGAAAGCCGGGCTCGGGGTGAAGCTCAACTCCGCCGACTTCCAGCGCGGCGGCTTCAGCGAGGAGGAGTCGATGGGCGTGGTCGAGGCGCTCTCGGCGGAGGGGCTCGACCTCCTCGAGATCTCGGGCGGCACCTACGAGCACGCGGCGCTGCTCGGGTCGCTGGAGTCCGTCCGCCAGAGCACTCGCGAGCGCGAGGCCTACTTCCTGACGTACGCCGAGAAGGTCCGCGAACGCGCCCGGATGCCGCTGATGCTCACGGGTGGCCTGCGGTCGGCGTCGGCAATGAACGCCGCACTGCAGACCGGCGCGGTCGACCTCATCGGCCTCGGGCGTCCGGCCTGCATCGACGCGGGGGTCGCGGGCGGCCTGCTCGACGGCTCGACGGAGCGCGCCGCGACGGCACCCAAGCCGAACCTGCGCTTCCGCGCCGCCAACGACTACTCCGAGCTCGGCTGGCACACCACGCAGATGTGGCGTCTGGGGACGGGCAAGCCAGCGCGGCCGCGGCGCCCGCACGCGCTCACCGTGACCGAGTACACCGTCGGCTCGTTGACGGGCGGGCTCGTGCGGGCGATCAAGCGTCCGCCGCGGTACTAGTCGGCATGGCCCGGCACCAGTCGACGGCGCGGGAGGGACTAGCCTCCCTTCCGTGGCCGTCGAACAGCAGCCTGCCGTCGCCTCGATCGACGTCGTTCGAGTCTCCCCCGCCGCCGACCGCGCCTTTCGGTGCGGCGCGGCGCTCGTGGACCGCTCGGAGCGCGGCAAGCTCGCGCTCACCGGCGACGCGGCCGCCGATTGCCTGAACGGGCAAGTCACGAACGACGTGACGAAGATCGAGCCGGGCTGCGGGCAGTACGCGACGTTCCTCACGACGAAGGGCGCGATGCTCGGCGACCTGCGGATCATCCGCACCGCCGACACCTACGAGCTCGACACCGAGCGCGTCAGCCTGCAGGCGCTGTTCGACATGCTGCGCGTCGGCGTCGTCGGGCATGACGCCGAGCTCCACAAGCGCACGATCCAGCGCGGGCTGCTGTCGCTCGTGGGGCCGCGAGCGCGCGAGGTCGCACACGTCGAGGACCTGTCGAACTGCGAGTTCAAGAACGCGCCGTTCACCGTCGACGGCGTCCCTGCCCACGCGATCCTCACCGAGCACGGCGTCGACATCCTGTGCGCCGCTGAAGACACGGCCGCGATCGCGGCGACGCTGGTGGCGCGCGGGGCCACGTCGATCACCGAGGGCGAGTTCGAAGTCGCCCGGATCGGCAAGGGACGCCCGCGCTACGGCGTCGAGCTCGACGAGCGCACGATGCCGCAGGAGGCCGGCCTCAACGAGCGTGCCGTGTCGTTCACCAAGGGGTGTTACGTCGGCCAGGAGACCGTCGCGCGCCTCTTCTACCGCGGCAACCCCAACCGGGCCTTGCGCGGGCTGCGGTTCTCAGCTGAGCCTGCTGGCGACGGCACCGTGATGCTCGGCGACAAAGCGGTCGGGGTCGTGCGCCGCGTCGCGATCTCGCCCAAGTACGGCACGGTGGCCCTCGCCCTGCTGCGCAACTCGGCCGAGCCTGGCATGACGGTCGAATGCGGCGGCCAGACCGCCGAGGTCGTCGCGCTGCCGTTCGCTCGCGACGAACGGTCCGCGGCCAGCTGTTTATAAACCGCGCGACGCGGCTCTGACGGCTGCGCCGCCTCAGCGATACACTCCGCGCGTCCAGCGTGCGCCCGCCGCTGTCGGCGCCCTTGGGCGCCACCCCAGTCATCTTTCGAGGAAGGACCGCCGTGGCTGTAGACATCAGCACCGTCGCGACGATCGACACCGAACCCGGACAGCTCCCCAGCACCATGGCCGCCTGGGTCATTCGCCAGGAGCGCGAGGGCGAGCCCAAGGACGCGATGCAGCTCGAGGAGGTCGAGGTTCCCGAGCCGGGCGCCTTCGAAGTCGTCGTGCGCGTCATGGCCGCCGGCGTCAACTTCAACAACGTCTGGGCCTCGCTCGGCAAGCCGATCTCGATCTTCCGCTACGGCAACCACCCGGAGTTCGGCCACCACATCGGCGGCTCCGACGCCTCCGGCATCATCTGGAAGGTCGGCCCCGGCGTCACGCGCTGGAAGGTCGGCGACGAGGTCATCGTCCACTGCAACCAGGCGTCGTACGAAGACGTCGAGGTCCATGGTCTCGACCCGATGGCTGCGCCGTCGCAGCAGATCTACGGCTACGAGACCACCTGGGGCTCGTTCGCGCAGTTCACGAAGGTCCAGGCCCAGCAGCTGCTGAAGAAGCCCGAGAGCCTCTCTTGGGAAGAGGCTGCGTCGTACGGCCTCACGTACTTCACCGCCTACCGCATGCTGATGACGCGCGGCGGCCTCCGGGCTGGCCAGAAGGTCCTTATCTGGGGCGCCGCTGGTGGCCTCGGCGTGTTCGCGACGCAGCTCGTCAAGGCAGCTGGCGGCGAGTCCGTCGGCGTCGTCTCGTCTGACGAGAAGGGCGAGCTGATCATGCGGCTCGGCGCCAAGGGCTACATCAACCGCAACGACTTCAACGGGATGATGCGCAAGGGCGGTGAGGAAGGCGCCGCCGAGAAGGAGCGCTTCCTGCAGTCCAAGGCGTTCTCCAAGAAGGTCGCCGAGATCCTCGGCGAAGCGCCCGACATCGTCTTCGAGCACGTCGGTCAGGCCACGTTCCCCACGTCCGTCCTGGCCGTGAAGCCGTTCGGCAAGGTCGTCATCTGCGGCGCCACGTCGGGCTTCAACCTCGACTTCGACGTCCGCTACCTGTGGATGAAGCAGAAGGAGATCGTCGGCTCGCACTTCGCCAACGCGTGGGAGTGCAAGCTCGCCAACGACCTGATCGTCGAAGGCAAGATCCAGCCGGTGCTTTGGAAGACCCTCGGGTTCGACCAGTGCGCCGAAGCGCACCAGCTCATGTACGAGAACAAGCACTCCGGCAAGATCTCCGTGCTCGTCGGCGCGACCGAGCCCGGTCAGGGCCGCACCGCCGAGGGCCCGGGCGCGATCTACGCCGAGGTCGGAGCCTAAGACCATGGCCGCCTACTCGTTCCACTTCTCGTTCTACGCGACCGGCCTCCGTGCCGACGACGTGGCTGCGGGCCTCGATCAGCTCGCTGCGATCGCTCCGCGGTACGGCGCCAGCCACTGGGCCGTGTACCGGTCGTCCGACGACCGCTACAAGTTCCTGATGACGGTCGACTTCTCCGACAAGATGGACTTCCAGAAGTTCTGGTACGGCGATGAGGCTGTGGACTTCCGCGCCTCGATGTCGGGCGCCTACCAGAACCCCGTGGTCTACGTTCCGCACGAGATCGTGACGAGCGGGGCTGCCGTCACCGCCTAAGCGGCGGACTCGCTTTGGGCCGCCTCGGGCTCGGCGCGCGCTTCGGCGCCGCCGGGCGCGGGGCGGCTTTTTGCGTTCTACGGCGCCGGGCGGGGGGGGCGGGGGGGGG
>JAEZDB010000271.1 GCA_023429855.1 Actinomycetes bacterium | reverse complement strand
GCGCGCGCCAGCCGGCCAGCGCCCGCTGGGACGACCGGCGCACGCCAGGGTCGTCCGAACGCCGGTCGCGTCCCCCGTCTGGGGGCCAGGCTGTGCGGGAATGCCGTCGCACCCGGCAGAGGTCTTTTGTCACGTTGCCGCTCTTCTGCTTAGGTCGCAGAGGTGAGCGCAAGCGCAGACATCTCGGTCAAACAGATCGACGACTTCCGAGTCGACCTCGGCATCCCGGCGTTGTCGGTGGGCGTCACCGCGCTGCCGACGATCACGATCGCCAAGCTGACGGCCGGGATCGACCCGATCACGATCAACAAGCTGCAAGCCGGGATCGATCCCCTGTCGATCGGGATCACCAAGCTGCCGAAGGTGCAGATCGGACTCGACCCGGTCCAGCTGAACCTCGGGCCGATCGACTTCAACTTCTCGCTCAAGGAGATCCCGTCGATCTGGGTGCACCTGCCGCTGCACTTCGGGTTCGGCCTCAAGGTGCTCGGCCACGACCTGCTGAGCGCGAAGGTCGCCGGCGAGGCGCAGGTGATCACCGAGCCGTACGAGCCGAACGCGTGCGAGCACTGCGACGGCCACGCCAAGAAGAAGCTCAAGGCGAAGAAGCCGTGAGTCGCGCCAGCCGCCTCGTCGCCAGCGGCCCACCGCGATGGATGACCTTCAATGTGCCGGGCGAAACCATCGAGTCGCTCGCGGCTCAGCCGATCGAGGCGACGCTGAAGGGCGCGAAGGTCGCTGAGGTCACGGTCTCCGGCCTCACCGACCCAGGCTTTGGCAAGACGGCGCCGCGCATCCGCGTGGTGGTCGACCCGCTCACGCCGCCCGGGCGCTACGAAGGCACCGCCACGATCGGCAAGCGCAAGGTGCCGCTGGTGGCCGAGGTCGAGCCGACCGTCCGGGTGCGGACCGACCCGACCCGCATCGAGCTCGAGGCCCGCCCGGGCGAGACGGTCGACGTGACGGTGCGCCTCCAGAACCTCGGCAACGTCGCGACCGACGTGCCCGTGAAGGCGACCTTCGCGCTGCTCGACCGCAGTGGCTTCGGCGACGCCTTCGATCATGCGCTGCGCGAGCCACCGCCAGAAGGCAAGGAGCGCGTCGACGTGTTCTTCGACGACCTCGCCCAATCACACGGCGGCGAAGTGATCGCGACGGCGGTCCGCGACCCCGACGAGCCCGTCGCCCCAGGCGCTACCGGCACGGTGCACCTGTCGCTCCGGTTCTCCGACCGTCTCAAACCGGGCGCCGAGTACTCGGGCTCCTGGAACATCGACGCCACCCATGTACCCGTCCGCATCACGGTGCCGGAGGAGATCCCGTCATGACCGATGTGACCAAGAGCGTTGGCGTCGCGGTCGGCCTGGTCGCCGTGCCCGCCGTTGTCGCGACCAAGCTCGTCTTCAAGGCGCTGCAAGGGCCGGACTACTTCGACCCGGCGATCCCGCCGCCGTGCTGGGTCGCCGTGCAGCTGCCCGACCGCCACGCGATCGTCAAGGCCGGCGCCACGGCGACGCTCGAGGTCGGCGTCACGAACCTCGGCGACGAGACCGAGGCCTACGAGGTCGAGACGAACACACCAGCGGTGTCGGTGTCGAGTGCGACGTTCACGCTCAAGCCGCTCGAACGGCGCGTCGTCGAGCTCGAGCTTGCGATCCCGGCCAACGCGCACGGTGCGCTCACGCCGGTCGTCGTGACCGTGAGCGGCTGCAAGACCTACCGGTTTCGTTGGCTGCTCAAGGCCAAGCGGTTCCATATGCACGTGCACCCGCATGGGCACGGCGTCCACGCGCACCTGCACGCCCACGCGCACGCGCACCACCACCATCCGCTCACGCACCACCATGCGACGGCTGGGCTCGGCTGCGGCTGCCACCACGCCGCCGACATCCACGACAAGCCCGACTATCAGCACCATTGGTACGACCACTTCTATTCGGAGTGCGGATGCGACCACGACTGAGCGTCTCCGCGCTGCCGCTCCGAGCCGGCTGGCAACTGGCCACGCGCGCCTACGACCTGTTCTCGCCGATCGGCGTGCGGCCGCGCGTCCCCGGCGTGGTCGGCCTCCTCACGGCGCCGCCCGACGAAGCCGGCCGCGGCCCCGCTCCAACCGCCACGGGGACGGCGCGTGTGTGGCGTGCAGCCGGGAAGCCCGACGCCAAGCGCGCGGCCCAGCGCGCCGCCGCGGCTGAGGATCGTCTCGCCGACCCCATCCTGCTGCTCGAGGGGGAGACCGGCGCCCGGGTCGCGACCGCCTTCCTCGTCGAGAACGAGCGCGAGGACGCCGTGACCGCGAACATCGAGCTCTCGCCGTTCGCCGACGCCGACGGGCAGACGGCGGCGCCCGACGTCACCGTCACGCCGTCGACGCTTGAGCTCGGCCCCGGCGAGCAGGCGCTGGTGCAGGTGGCCGCCGTGCTCGGCCCGGAGCTCGTCGCCGACGTGCGCTACGTGGGTCGGATCAGCATTCCCGGCCTCTCGGAGGGCACCGTGCCGATCGCCGCCCGCCGCCGAGTCGCTGAAGCCGCCTGACCCACCGCACCGGAGCGCGGGGCGCCGCCGAGGGATACGGTCCACCTATGGC
>JAEZDB010000269.1 GCA_023429855.1 Actinomycetes bacterium | reverse complement strand
CGCGGCGGCGCACCACGATCTCCGGAAGGTTCAGCAGCTCGGCGATCTGGTCGTAGCCGCGGCCGCGGGCCACGAGCAGCTGCAGGACCGCGCGACGGTCGGGCTGGAGATCAGCGAGGGCGGTCATCGGCCCGCACAGGCTAGCGAGGCACGGCCGCCCGCGCTGCAGTCCTGCGTTCGCCCGCGGCGGGCTAGCCTGCGGGGCATGCCGGAGCCCGATCTCGCCAACCAGTGGACGACGCCCGAGGGCGAATCGATCCTGCCGACGCTGCTGCCCTACGCGCAGACCGCCGACGGCACGCTCGGCGTGCAGATCACCGCGGCCACGCCCGAAGAGGTCGCCGCCACCGTCGAGATCGACCATCGCCACAAGCAGCCGTTCGGCCTCGTGCACGGCGGCATCTACGCCCTCGTGGCCGAGTCGGCCGCCTCGGTCGGTGGCGCGCTGACGGCGGTCCCGAAAGGCGGCTCGGCCGTGGGCCTGTCGAACAACACAGCGTTTCTGCGGCCGTTCGTTGGCGAGGGCACGCTCACCTCAGTGGCGAAGCGGATCCACGGCGGCCGCACGACGCAGCTGTGGGACGTCGAGCACCGCGGCCCCGACGGCAAGCTCTGCGCCACGTCGCGCGTGACGATCGCCCTGCGCTGAACGGCGACCGGTGGTCGCCCAGCGCTACCCCGGCGGGTAGCGGTTCGTGATCGGCACGCGCCGATCACGCGACAGCGCGCGGCTGGTGAGGCGAATGCCGGGCGGGCCCTGCCGGCGCTTGTATTCGGCACGGTCGATCAGGCTCAGCGCCCGGTCGACATGCTCGGCCGGCAATCCCGCGGCGATCAGCTGGTCGCGCGACAGGTCGCGCTCAACGTAGCCGACGATGATCGCGTCGAGAACCGGGTACGGCGGCAGGCTGTGGCTGTCTTCCTGATCGGGCCGCAGCTCGGCTGAGGGCGGACGCGTGAGGACCTCCGGCGGGACGAGCTCGTTGCCGTCGCGGGTCGAGCGCCAGGCCGTGAGCTCGAACACGAGCATCTTCGGGGTGTCCTTGAGCGGTGCGAATCCTCCGGCCATGTCGCCGTAGAGCGTCGAATAGCCAACCGACGTCTCTGACTTGTTGGCGGTCGTCAGCACGAGCCAGCCGAACTTGTTCGACAGGGCCATGAGGAGGGTTCCGCGGATTCGTGCCTGCAGGTTCTCCTCGGTTAGGTCGGGCTCGCGGTCGCCGAAGGCGGGGGCGAGGCTCTCCTCGAAGGCCTTGAACGGGCCTTCGATCGGCAGCTCGTGGATCGGGATACCGAGGCGCTGCGCCAAACCATGCGCGTCGGAACGCGTGCCTTCTGACGAGTAGCGCGAGGGCATGGTCACGCCGATGACCGCGTCGGCGCCGAGCGCATCGACGGCGAGCAGCGCGACGAGCGTCGAGTCGATGCCGCCGCTGAGGCCGATGACGACTTGCCCGAACCCGTTCTTGCGCACGTAGTCGCCGAGGCCGAGGACCAGTGCCGCGTATGCCTCGGCCGGGCCGGTCAGCGGCTGGGCAACACGGCCGCCGCCCACCGTGTGCACGGCCCCGCTGCCAGACCGGTCGCCCTCTTCGATCAGCGGAGGCGCGTCGCCTGCGAGGATGCCGTGCGCGTGGCCGCCCTCGAGCGTGGCCAGCACGGGAACTTCGCGCTCCAGGCTCTGTGCCGGGCGGCGCCGGCGCGTTTCGCGGAGCCGTGCCGCGCCGATGACCTCGAGGTCCACGTCGCAGAAGAGCAGGTCTTCCTCGAACTCCTTCGCGCGTGCGAGCACCGTTCCGTCGTGGCCGATCACGCTCGACCGGCCGTCGAAGACGAGCTCGTCCTGCCCGCCGACGAGACCGCAGTAGGCCACGGCGGCGAGGTTGTCGCGCGCGCGGGTGATGAGCATGCGCTCGCGCCGGTCGCCCTTGCCGAGGTCGTACGGCGAAGCAGAGAGGTTGAGGATGAGCCGAGCGCCCGACAGCGCCTCGGCGTCCATCGGGTTGCCGGGCTGCCAGATGTCTTCGCAGATCGTGAGGCCGAGGCGGTGGCCGTCGACGCTGATCGTCGCAGGGCCCGGGCCCTCCTGGAAGTACCGCAGTTCGTCGAAGACGCCGTAGTTCGGCAGGTGGGACTTGCGGTAGCTGGCGACGACCTCGCCGCCAGCGAGCACGGCGGCGGCGTTGTACACGTCTTCATTGCGCTCGGGCCAACCGACGACGCTGATCAGCCCATCGGGCGCACCGGCCGCCAGCTCGTGGATCGCGTCGCTGCAGTCGTGGAGAAAACGCTCGCGGAGCAGCAGGTCTTCAGCCGGATAGCCGCAAATGGCGAGCTCGGGAAAGAGCGCGATCCGCGCGCCGCCGTCGGCCGCCCGCTGCATGGCCTCGGCGATCCGCTTCGTGTTGCCGGTCACGTCGCCCACGACGACATCGATCTGGCAGAGCGCGAGGCGCATGATGTCGAGTGTCATGGGGCGTCGATCCGTCCGAGGTACTGGCGTACGAAGTCTGCGAGGCGCGGGTCGCTGGCATCGGTCAGCGGCTGCGAAGCCGTGCCGTTGGTGGCGATTACTTTGCCGGTCTTGTCGGCTTTGGAGACCAGCGCCTGGCCTGCGGCGCGCGCCGCAGGGGTGTCGATGGCGCCGAGCTGCTCGGCGAACTGGTCGATCCGGAGCCGGTCGCGCTGGGCCGAGTACGTGACCACGACGTTGCCAGCCGGAAGCCCGTAGGGACCTTCGGCGTTCGCAGCAGGCGTGCCAGCCCCTGCGGCGTCCTGGCTGGTCTCAAGGGAGCTGTGGTCGCGGGCGGCGAGCAGGATGATCGCGCCCCCGACACCGGCGATGACCAGCGCGAACGCGGCGACGACCGGAAGGATGCGCTTCACGGCGCCATCGTACCTGCGATGGCACCGGCGTCGACGCAGGGTCGGCGTCAAGCCCGGACCAGCGGGCGTCGAGAGTTGCAAGGTTAGAGGGCTGTGTCGAGCAGGCTGGCGTTCTGCGCTGCCCGGCAATGCTTACGAAGTTCGAAACTCGCACAGAACCCGTGTTGAAGGTTGCAATGTTCAGGCTAGGGTGAGGGAACCAACTGCGCACCTCAGGAACGACCATGGACATCGCCAGCACCACGACCTTCGATCGCATCTACCGAGAGCACCGTCGCAGCGTGTTTCTGGCTGCCCTGCGCGTGACCCAGGACCCGGTGGCAGCCGACGACGTGACGCACGACGTGTTCGTGCGGCTCTGGCGTCGTCCCGACCGTTTCGACCAGTCGCGCGGCGAACTCGTCCCGTACCTCCGCCTCATGGCTCGATCACGGGCGCTCGACCTGTGGCGCGAGCGGCAGGCTGCGGGCCGCGCACGTGACCGCCTGGTGTCGACCGTCGAGCGATTTGAGCCGACCGATGAGGACGGCGCCGTGCCGACGGTGCTCGCACGCGAGCGCGCCGAGGCGGTGCGCGAGGCGCTCGACTGCCTGCCAGCAGCGCAGCGCGAGGCCGTCGTGCTGGCCTACTGGGGCGGCCTGACGGCCGAGGAGATCTCGCAGCGCATCGACGCTCCCTTGGGCACGGTGAAGAGCCGCCTGCGTCTCGGCCTGGCCAAACTCCGCCCGGTCGTGGCTGACGCGATGGGCGTCCCCGAAGCGGCGTAGTCTTCGCGCAGGCCGGCGGACCGGCCATTAGCGTCTCACTTCTGGCTGGTCAAGCAGATGGCTTGCCTGTGTGGGCAGCCTCACGCGGAGTGCGCGGAATCCGTGGCTAACGTGCTTCCGCGTAATCGAACTTGCCGAGTTCGGTGCCGTCCGCGGCGCCGGAGCGGGGGACCCACTGCCGACGCCCACCCAGCGCCGGCCGGGGCGAATCGCGTGGACTTCCACGTGTAGCGATCCATCGACGCGCCACTCTCAGGCGCCGAGGACCGCGAGCCCGTCAGCTCACCTCGTAGGCAAGCCCCCCGAGGTCACATGCCCCCATATGCAAGCACGCTCACGCGTGCCGCAATCCCTGTGCTTGCCCTGTTCGCAAGCGCAGCGGCCAGCGCTTCGGCGCAGGCCACCGACACCCCTGTCAATCCCCAGCCGGCGGCGGCTGCGTCAGGCGCCGCCGCTCCGACCCCGCCGTCGGTTCTGCCAGCCGTCCCGGCCAGTGGTCGTCTGGTCCGCGTGGTCCATCGTGGGCTCGCGGTGACGAGCGGTCGACCGGTGGTCGTCCGCGGTCGAACCACGACCGTGCCGGTGCACGTCGAGCTGCGCGTCGGCTCCAGCGGCCGCAAAGTGGACGAAGCCGACGCTGCACCGGGCCGCCGGTTTCGGCTCGAAGGTGCGGCGTCCGCCGGCGAGCGGCTCCGCTTGATCGTCCGGCGCACCGACGGCGGACCCGAGACGGCTGACGTGCCGGTCGGCGTCGTTCGCGCGCTGCGGGCGACGACGGCCTCGTGGTACGGCCCTGGGTTGTTCGGCAACCGGACCGCGTGTGGCCAGACGCTCACGCCGGGTCTGCGCGGCGTTGCACACAAGCAGCTGCCGTGCGGGACCAGGCTGACCGTCCGCTTCCGCGGCCGCTCGACGAGGGCCACCGTCGTTGATCGTGGACCGTTCCACGCGGGCCGCGAGTTCGATCTGACGCAGGCCACGGCTCGCGCGATCGGCTTCAACCAGGTCGGCCGCGTCTGGGTTGCGGGCCGCTGAATCGCATGGCCGCTCGGGCCTAGCCGAGTGCCTCCGTCGGTATGGTGGCGGCGCTGGGAGTTGCTCTCGGCGCCGCCCCGTCCACGTTCGGGGGACGTCTCGCAACGCAGAGTAGCCAGCGCAAGATACCGG
>JAEZDB010000262.1 GCA_023429855.1 Actinomycetes bacterium | reverse complement strand
GTCCGCGGCTCGATGCCAAGGCCTCCCGGTTCTGCTGGTTCAAGACGCGGCTGCGGCGCCGCAGGGTGCTGGCGAAGTGCGCCCGCGACCGCACCTCCACCGCGCAGTGACCGAGCGCCAGCGAGGGAGCGGAAGGGTGTGCCGGCGGGGCCACCCTCACCCCGGCCGGCAACGCCGCAAGGGCCGCGCCGCCTTGGACTACTTGAGCGCCGCCGCCGCGACCGTCGCGAAGACCGGAGCGGCGGTATCGCCGCCCTTGCCTTGGCCGGCGAGCTGGACGGCGATCGCGACTTTGGGGGAGCCCGTGGGCGCGAAGCCGGCGAACCAGGCGGTGGTGTCGGTGGTGTCGTCGGCGTCGGGACAACCGCCGGGCGGCGGGTTCTCTGGGTCGCAGTCGCCTTGCGTGGTGCGCAGCTCGGCGGTGCCGGTCTTGCCGGCGACCTTGTAGCCCTCGACTTTGGCGAGGCTGCCGGTCCCGCGCGAGACGACGCCGGCCATCATCGTCGTGACCTGGCTCGCGACGGTGCGGGGGATGACGCGCTTGGTTTCGGCGGCTTTGCCGGCTTCGAGGGTGAGCGTCGGGCGCATGCCGCGTTCTCCGATCGTGGCGGCGACGAGCGCCATCTGCAGCGCGGTGGCCTGCACCTGGCCCTGGCCGATCGCCGTCGAGCCGAGCACGAGGTCGTCGTCGCCAAGCGCCTCCGCATTCGGGATGGAGCTCGTCGCGGCGCCCGGGATGCCGAGGTCTTGGTTGAAGCCGAACGCCTCGGCGGTCTCGACGAGGTGCTCGCCGCCGACCTTGGCGCCGAGCGGCGCAAAGACCGAGTTGCAGGAGTGCACGAAGCTCTCCGTGAGCGTGCCGCCGCACGACTCGCCGTCGGCGTTCTGCAGCTCCACGCCCGACAGCGTCGCTGCGGTCTCGACGGGGTAGACCGTCGACGGCTTGGCTTCGTCGTAGCGCAGCCCCGCGGTCGCGGTGATGATCTTGAACGTCGATCCGGGTGGCTGGAGACCGGAGAACGCGGCGCCGGCGAGTGCGAGGATCGCGCCGTTGCTCGGCTTGACGACGGCGATCCCGCCGATGCGGCCGGCCAGGGCGGTCGTTGCGGCGCGCTGCACGCTCGGCTGGATCGTGGTCCGCACCGGTGACGCCTCCGCGGGCTCGGTGCTCGCAAGCTCGCGGTCACCGGCGTAAAGGGTGCCACCCGGCTGCCCGCGCAGCCGCGCGTCGAAGACGCGCTCCAAACCGCTGGTGCCGACCGACGCGTCAGAGGGCACACCGGCCTTCGCGTAGGCGCTCTTCTCCTCGGCCGGAATCGGGCCCATCTGGCCGACGATCGAGCTCAGCGCCGTGTCGGTGTTGGGGATGCGGTCGGCGCCCTTCACGAGCACCGTCCCGTCGCTGGCGAGGATGTCGGCACGGGGCGGCAGCGTCGTCGTGCGGCGCAGCTTCTCGCCTGCCTTGAGGCCGGGGAAGCTCAACGCCTGCGACCAATCGACGGCCGACGTCTTGCCGTCCTTGACGATCGGCAGCAGCAGGTCGCCCGACAACTGGCCGAAGAGGCGCGTGCGCACCTTGACCGGCACGCGATAACGCTCGCCCGAGGCCTCCGTCACGAGTCCAGACCTGATCTGCTCGACCGTCGCGGTCTCGCGTGCCTCTTGCTGCAGCTCGGCGAACCGCTGGAGCGTCAAGGCCCGGCGATCGCTCGCCGAGAGCAACGCGTACATCGCGTCGTAGTCGCCCTTGGCGTAGGCGGCGCCGTACTGCGCTGCCACCTCGGAGCGATCGTCACTGCCCACCATGATCACGGCGCCGATGGCCAGCCCGATGCCGACCGCGCCGATCGCAAGCGGTGCGAGCAACCGCCGCCGACGGCGCCGACGAGCCGCCGCGCTGCTCGGCAAATGCGGGCGTGAAGGGGCGGGACGGGTCGACACTCGCCCCCTATCATGGCGCGCCGCAGTACTTCTTCGCGCCGTCACTGCGCCCTCAGGGCAAACGCGCGCTACGCTCCCCCCGCTGTGAGCCGCACCTTGATCATCGCCGAGAAGCCGTCTGTCGGGCGCGACGTCGCCCGGGTGCTCCCCGGTCCGTTCAAGAAGGGCGAGGGCTTCCTCGAAGGTCCCGAGCACACGATCACGTGGGCTGTCGGCCACCTCGTGCAGCTCGCTGAGCCCGAGGAATACGGCGAGCAGTTCAAGAAATGGCGCATGGCCGACCTGCCGATCGTGCCGCCCGCCTTCAAGCTCGTCGTCCGCGACGAACGCTCCAAGAAGCAGATGAGCGTGGTCACGAAACTGCTCAAGCAAGACGACGTCTCCCTCGTCATCAATGCTTGCGATGCCGGCCGCGAGGGCGAGCTGATCTTCGCCTACCTGTTCGAGAAGGCCGGCGCCGCAAAGCGCAACCTGCCCGTCAAGCGCCTCTGGCTGTCGTCGATGACGAAGGCTGCCATGGAGGACGCCTTCAACAACCTGCGTGAGGCTTCCGACCTCTACACGCTCGAGCAGGCTGCTCGCTCACGCTCGGAGGCCGACTGGATCGTCGGCATGAACGCCACGCGCGCCGCCACGATCCGCCTGCGTTCCAGCTTCGACGGCGCCGTGTCGCTTGGCCGCGTGCAGACGCCAACCCTCGCGATCCTCGCCCGCCGCGAGGAGGAGATCAAGGCGTTCGTGCCCGAGCCGTACTGGCTCGTCGACGCCAGCTTCGACATGGCCGACGGCCGCGCCTACGAAGGCCGCCTGCACCAGGGCGCCGAGCCGCGCCTGGCCACCGCCGAGGAGGCCGAGGCGATCGCCGCGGCCGTCAAGGGCGGCGAGGGCGAGATCACCAAGCTCGAGAAGACGACGCGCAAAGAGATCGCGCCGATGCTCTACGACCTCACCTCGCTGCAGCGCGACGCCAACACCCGCTTCGGCTTCTCAGCCCGCCGCACGCTCGGCGCCGCCCAGAAGCTCTACGAAGAGCACAAGGCGCTCACCTACCCGCGCACCAACAGCCGGTACCTGACCACCGACATGATCCCCGAGCTGCGCGACATCGCCGGCCGGCTCAGCGAGCGCTCCGAGTTCAAGAAGGGCGCGGCCTACGTGCTGGGCCTCGACAAGCTCCCGCTCGACCGCGTCGTCAACGACGAGAAGGTCGGCGACCACCACGCCATCATCCCGACCGACGCGACCCACCCCGTCGACAAGATGGGCGACGACGAGAAGCGCATCTACGACCTCGTGTCGCGCCGCTTCCTCGCGGTCTTCCACCCGGTCGCGGTGTTTGAGAACACGCGCGTCGAAACGACGGTCGCCGCGCCGACGGCGCCGTCGAACGAGGTTCTGGAGCACATCTTCCGCACCCGCGGCCGCGTGCTGGTCGAAGCCGGCTGGCGCGGCGTCTACGGCGAACTCACCGAGGGCGAGCAGTCGACGAAGGACGACGACGACAGCCCGCGCGACCAGACGCTGCCCAAGCTCAACAAAGGCGAGCAGGCGACGGCCACCGAGGTCGACGCGCTCGAAAAGGAGACCAAGCCGCCGCGGCGCTACTCCGACGCCTCGCTCCTCGGTGCGATGGAAGCCGCCGGCAAGCTCGTCGACGACGACGAGATGCGCGAGGCGATGAAGGAGTCCGGGATCGGCACGCCCGCCACGCGCGCCGCGATCATCGAGCGCCTGATTGACGTCGGCTACGTCGAGCGCGACGCACGCGCGCTGGTCGTGACCGAGAAGGGTACGAACGTGATCCGCCTGCTCGGCGAGCACATGCTCACCTCGCCCGGGCTCACCGGCGACTGGGAGAAGCGTCTCGCCGCGATCGAGGCCGGCACTGAGAAGCGCGAGGCCTTTATGGCCGACATCGCCAAGTTCGCCGAGTCGACGGTCACCGAGCTCGACACCGTCCTCAAGGACGTCCGCATCCCGCGGGCCAACCTCGGTCCGTGCCCCGTCTGCGGCAACGACATCATCGAGAACCGCAAGGGCTACTCCTGCTGGTCGCGTGAGGATCCCGGCTGCGGCTTTGTGATCTGGAAGGCGAAGGCCGGCAAGACCCTCAACGCGCAGGTCGTGCGAGAGCTGATCCGGTACTCGCGCACCGCGCAGCAGGTCACGGGCTTCCGCGGCCGCTCGGGTCGCCCGTTCCGCGCGAAGCTCAGCCTCATGCAGAACGACGAGGGCCGTTGGCGGACCGAGTTCGACGAGGCGTGGGCGAAGGAAGGCGAGAAGGCCGGCCCCGCCACCGACGAGACGCCCGAGACAGCGGCGACGCCCGTCAACGGCGACGCTCCGGCGCCTGTCGCCTGAGGCACGCGTGATGTTGGCGGACGCTGCCGTTCGGGCCGCCGTCCGCCTGGAACGCGCACCGCTGGGTGCGGACCCGACGGTCGGCGAGGTCGCCGCGGCGATCGCCGCCGAATCACGGCCGTTCGTCCTGCAAGGCCGCTGGGGACTCCCGGCTGACGTCGCGCCCGACGCCCGTGTCGTGATCGCCGGCGCGTCGCCCGTCTGGCAGCTCGGTGCTGGCTCGGACCCGATGCTCGCCTTCGACGAGGTCCCGCCGCTCGTGGGCGCCGAGGCGGTCCCGCCCGGCGTGATCGGCGGCGGCCTGTTCGGCTGGCTGGGCTACGACCTCGGCCGCGGCGTCGAAGCGACGCTCGGCGCGCAGCCGTCGCGACCGGTCGCCCTCGCGACGGCGCGTCTGGCGTGGTACCCCAACGTGCTGCGACGCGACGAACACGGCGAATGGTGGGTCGAAGCCCTGCTGCCCGCCGACCACGCGCAGGCGTCGATCGAGTCGGCGCTGGCCCGCTGGCGTGCCAGGCTCGAGGCGGCGCCGACGCTGCCACGAGCGACGCTCGGTGTGATGCGCCTTCGCGGCGGCTCTGCCACGCACCTGGCGGCCATCGCCGAGACGATCGAGCGGATCGGGGCCGGCGAGCTGTTCCAGGCGAACGTCTGCCTACGGCTTGAAGGCACGGTCGACGGCCCTGCTGCAGCCCTCGTCGAGCCCGTGCTCTCGGCGACCGACCCGTGGTACGGCGGCTGGATCGACGGCGGCACTGGCGGCACGATCCTCAGCGCCTCCCCTGAGCTCTTCCTCCGGCGCTCCGGTCGCGACGTGGTGACCCACCCGATCAAGGGCACCGCGCCGCGCCAGGCCGGAGTCGTCGATCCGGCGGCTGACCCCGCGGCGGCGCAGCTCGTCGCGTCGGGCAAGGACCAGGCCGAGCACGTGATGATCGTCGACCTCATGCGCAACGACCTCGGGCGCGTCTGCGACTACGGGTCGGTTCGGTGGGACGCGCGGCCGCGGCTCGAAGCGCACGCCGGGGTGTGGCACCTCGTGAGCGAGGTCGGCGGGCGGCTCCACGACGACATGGGCGATGGCCGCCTGCTGCGCGCGACCTTCCCGCCGGGCTCCGTGACGGGCGCGCCGAAGGTGCAGGCGATGCGCGTGATCAGCGCCGTCGAGGGCACCGGCCGCGAGGTCTACACCGGCGCGCTCGGGTTCTCGAGCCCCGCGACGGGAATGGAGCTGGCGGTCGCGATCCGCACGCTCGAGATCCGCGGCGACCGAGCTTGGGTGGGCGTCGGCGGCGGCATCGTTGCCGACTCTCGCCCCGCGGCCGAGCTGCGCGAGGCGCTGACCAAAGCCGCCGGGATCGTCGGCGCGGCCGGCGGCACCGTCGAGTCGGCGCCCGCGCCGCCGTCCGAC
>JAEZDB010000238.1 GCA_023429855.1 Actinomycetes bacterium | reverse complement strand
GGTACGCGGCGTCGGGTCGGTCCGCTCGATGCGGCCGCCGCCGACCGCCGATGGCCCGCCTGCGGCGGGCGGGGCTGGAGTCTGCGCGTTCTTCAGCGGCTGCACCTGCACGCTCGGGCGCTTGTCGACGTAGCTGACCTTGCCAGCCACGTCTTCGTCGCCGCCGGTGAGCGCGCGGTCGCCCACGTCGGTGCCGTCGCTCAGGCCGCCCAAGGCCGCCGTGCCAGCGCCGGCGAGCACGAGCGAACCGAGCGCGACCAACGCGAGCTGCTGCGGCGAAAGCGCCTTGAGGCGCGAAACGAGAGACGACCCCATAGGCACGCTAGGTAGTTCGTCGGTCAGCAGGGTGTGCCGCTTGAGTTCCGGGGCCGCGTTGCAGCCCAGCTGGCGCGGGAACTAGCCGCCGGCGAGCATGACCCGGTCGTAGTAGGGCCGCCCCTCACGCTTCGGGCGCTGTTTGGCCCGGAACACGACCTTGCCGGTGCAGCCCGGCCTGAGGTCGGCGAAGGCAAAGACGAGCGTCCCCGAGACCTCGCCCGAACCGGCCTGCTCCACGTCGAGCTTGATGCCGCCCTCCCACGTGGCGCCAAGCACGGCGCCGCCCGCCTTCGAACGTTGGGCGGTCGGCTCGTCGTCGAGGAACGTAATGCCGCTGCCCTCCTCCAGCGACTTGGCCTCGCCGCCGCACTCCGTCGGCTCCATCCCGAACGCCGCGACGTAGGGGATCGTCACCTTCCCATCGCTGGCCCGCTTGACCTGGAACTCGACGGCGGTGCCACGGTGGCCGCCCTTGGAGATGTCGGCGGGCTCTGCGGCGTAGACGCCCGCCGCGATGGCCCCCGGCGGAGTGGCGGCGGCCGACGCGGCCTTCGATTCGTCGCCCGACCCGCCGCTTCTGAACCCCAGCCAGCCAACGAGCGCCAGCACGACGACCAGGAGCAGGACCGCCGATGCCGGGCCCGCCCACGCTGGTCGGCCCGACGGCTCGGGGCCACCGGGTCCCGGCAGCACGGGACCAGCCGGTGCAGACCCGTCGGGCGACTTCGCCAGGTCGATCATCCGAGCTCCTGCTGCAGCGCTCGCTTGGCGCCCGCCACGCGCCGCGCCGTAAAGGCGACCATTGCGCCGCAGGTCCCTGCCGTCACATACACCTGGCCGCGGAACTCACCCGGTTTGGCCGAGCCGCCCGTGAGCGAGACGCCGGAGTCCAAACCGAGCAGCGAGATCGTGTCGTACACGTCGCCGGTATCGAGGTCGTTCTGCGTATAGGCCTGCTTCGGCGCGCCGCAGCCGCCGTCCTTGAGTCCGTCGACCGCGATGTAGGCGAGTTTGCGAGCCTCGTCGCCAGGCGTGTCGCGCACCTCGAACTCGACCTTTGCGCCCTTGGCACCACCGACGACTGCGTCGCCCTCAGCGGCGTAGACGCCAGGCTGCACGTAGGCGGCATCGGCCGCGGACTGCGGCGACAGGGTCTCGGCGATCCGCAGCTTGCCGCCGGCCACCAAGCGGTGGTCGTCGGTCGCCGACGATGTGGCGTAGGCGCACACCGCGACGGTGCCAGGGTCGCCGAGGATCCCGGCACGGGCGCCGCTGCGGAACGGGCCAGGCTGGAATACGTTGAGCCCGAGAAGCTCGTCGTTGGCGTCGCCGTCGTCGTCGGGTGCGACCGACGGGCAGCTCCCGCGGCGCAGCGCCATCACCGAGACGATGCCGCTGCCGAGCTGCCCCGGGTCGTCGAGGCGGCCTTCGACGGTGAGGGGCACATCGCCGTATTGGTCGACCTCCGACGCATAGGTGACCGACACCCGGTTGCCTTTGCCGAGCTTGCCGGCGATGGTGGTCCACTTGCCGTCGTACGCAGGCGCGGGGCCGGTCGCCGCGGCCGGAGCCGCCCGCTCGAGCGGGTCGTCGATCTCCTCGGCTGCCGCAGCCTGCTCGGCCTCGGCGGACTCCGCGGCCGTCGCCGCCTGCTCCGCCTTGGCTCCGTCGGACGCGACCCGCATGAGCCAGCCGATCACCGCCAGGCCGAGGATCACCCCGACAACGACGAGCGCCGTGCGCAGCGGCGAGCGCTGCTTGCCGACGAACTGCGGGGGCTCCGGCACGACGGGCGCCGGCGCGTCTTCCGGCAGACCGCCGGGACCATCAAACTTGGACACATGCCGCACTGTACGCAACACATGCGTCATTTGTCGTTTGACAATTTGTGCGCAGTGCGCACTTCAGCGGCGCAGCGGACCCGCACGTCGTGACCAGGGATGACGCACCGCCCGCGCCGCGCTCGCGTCGGCCAGCGGCGAAGCTCATGAGCGTGTCGGCGCCAACGACGAACTTCGATCTCGGACGGGCCCGCGACCTGCGAGGCCGCGGCTTTCACGTCTGGAACCGGCGGGTGATCCTCGCGCTGATGGCCGCCTTCGTGGCGGCCTCGCTCGCCGGAGCGTTCGGCCAGGCTCCGTCGGTGCGTACCGCCGCGAGCGACTCGATGGCGCTGCGCGTCCAGATGCCAGAGCAGGTACGGGGCGGCCTGATGTTCCCCGTGCAGATCGAGGTGAGGGCCACCGAGAACGTCTCGTCGCCCCAGGTCGTGATCGGCCCAGGATTCGTCGAAGGCATGCACCTCAACACGCTTGAGCCGGCTCCGGTGTCGGAGACGACGCGGCCGCCTAAGAACGGCGAACCAGGAGCGCTCGCGCTGACCTACCCCTCGCTCGAGGCGGGCGACACGCTCACCGTCTACCTGCAGCTGCAGGCCAACCCGACCACCGTCGGCAACCAAGACGTGTCGGTCTCGGTCGAAGGGCCCGGCGTCGACGCCGTGCGCTCGGCCGGAACGCTGCGCGTCCTCCCGTAACCGAGGAGCTCTCATGGACCTCGCCCTCCGCGCCGCCGTCATCTACGTCCTCATCTGGATCGTCACCCGCGTCGTCGGGCGCCGCGAGCTGTCGACGATGCAGCCGTTCGACCTGATCCTGCTCGTCGTGATCGGCGACATGGTCCAGCAGGGTGTGACGCAGAGCGACAACTCCGTGACCGGCGCCCTCATCGTGATCTTCACGTTCGCGCTGCTCACGGTGTTCTTCAGCTACGTCTCGTTCAAATTCCCGGTCCTGCGGCCCGCCATGGAGGGTGAGCCGATCGTGCTCGTGCAAGACGGCGAGTTCATCGACCGCAACCTGCGGCGCGAGCGGATCACCCGCGACGAAGTCGCCGCCGAGGCGCGGCTGAACTCCGTCGGCGACCTCGCCGAGGTGCGGTTCGCCGTGCTCGAGACGAGCGGCGAGATCAGCTTCGTCACGAAGTAGGGCCCGCGCCCGGTACCGTCGGCGGCGTGGCCGAACTCCCGCGCATCGCCGTCCTCGCCTCCGGCGAAGGCACCAACCTGCAGGCGCTGATCGACCGGCTCCACGGCGAAACGGTGGAGATCGTGGCCGTCGGCGGCGACAAACCCAGTGCCCGCGCCTTTGAGCGCGCCGCCGCAGCCGGCATTCCGGCGCGGGCGTTCCAGCTGGCCGACTACGACGACCGCCACGCCCGCGACGCCGCGATCGCGGCCTGGATCCGCGACCAGACCGCCACGACGGTCGTCCTCGCCGGCTACATGGCACTCCTCACGCCGGGCTTCATCGCAGCGTTCGCGAACCGCATCGTCAACGTCCACCCGTCGATGCTGCCGGCCTTCCCGGGGCTGCGCGCGATCGAGCAGGCGCTCGCGGCCGGCTCCCCCACGACGGGCGTCACCGTCCACTTGGTCGACGACGGCGTCGACACCGGCCCCGTCCTGCTGCAGCGCGAGATCACGATCCCGCCAGGCGCCGACGCCGCCGACGTGCGTGCGCTGCTCGCCCCCATCGAGCACGACCTCCTATGCGAGGCGGTGCGCGATCTGGTGCAACACCGCGCCTCCACGCCCATCGACGGCTGACCAGCCACGCAAACCGCACCGTCCGGAGCGTCCAGCGGGGCCGCCCGCCCCTCGGATAGGATCGGACGCCTTGTGAGCAGCGAAACGCCAGCCCCCACGCCCCCCGACACCGTTCCGGTCAAGCGGGCGCTCCTCTCCGTCTTCGACAAGCGCGGCATCGTCGACTTCGCCAAGGGCCTCGCTGAGCTCGGTGTCGAGATCGTCTCCACCGGCGGCACGCTCACCACGCTCGAGAAGGCCGGCCTCACCGTCCGCCCCGTCGACGACCTCACCGGCTTCCCGGAGATGATGGACGGGCGCCTCAAGACCCTCCACCCCAAGCTGCACGGCGGCCTCCTCGGCGTGCGCGACAACCCTGAGCACGTCGCCGCTGCACGGGAGCACGGGATCGAATGGATCGACCTCGTGTGCGTCAACCTCTACCCGTTCGAGCAGACCGCAGCCCGCCTCGACCTGCCCGACGCGTCGGTCATCGAGCAGATCGACATCGGCGGCCCGACGATGATCCGCGCCGCTGCCAAGAACCACGCCTACGTGGCCGTGGTCGTGAGCCCAGAGTCCTACGACGGCGTCCTCGCCGAGCTCGAGGCCTCCGGTGGCGAACTCACCTACGAGACGCGCCGCGCCCTCGCCGGCGAGGCGTTCCACACCACCGCGCGCTACGACTCGTCGATCGCCCGCTGGTTCTCCGAGCGCGCCGGGGCCCAGTTCCCCGACCTCTACGTGCGCGCCTTCGAGAAGACGATGGAGCTGCCGTACGGCGAGAACCCGCACCAGCGCGCCGCCTACTACACGCAGGTCGGCACCCGCACGCACGCGCTCTCGATGGTGCAGCAGCACCAGGGCAAGCAGCTGAGCTACAACAACCTGCTCGACCTCGACTCGGCCCGCCGCCTCGTCGCCGAGCTGCCCGACCCCGCCTGCGCGATCGTCAAGCACAACAACCCGTGCGGCGCAGCCCTCGCCGAGGGCCCGCTGGCTGCCTACGAGCGCGCCCTCGCCGCGGATCCGCTCAGCGCCTTCGGCGGCATCATCGCCCTCAACCGCGAGGTCGACGGCGAAGTCGCCACGAAGATCGCCGACAACTTCGTCGAAGTCGTCGTCGCCCCGAGCTTCACCGAAGAAGCCCTCGAAGTGTTCGGCGCCAAGCCCAACCTGCGCGTCCTCGAAGACCGCGAGCGCCGCTTCCGCCGCGGCATCGACCCCGAAACCCGCGACCTCGGCGGCGGCATGCTCATGCAGGACCGCGACTCCGACCCCGACGACCGCTCCCAGTACGAAGTCGCCACCGACCGCCAGCCGACCGACTCCGAGTGGGAAGAGCTCCTCTTCGCCTGGCGGGTCGTTCGCCACGTCAAGTCCAACGCGATCGTCATCTCCAAGGACCGCCAGACACTCGGCATCGGCGCCGGCCAGATGAGCCGCGTCGACTCGGTCCGCATCGCCCTCGACAAGTCGCGCGTCGACTCGCTCGACGGCGCCGTGCTCGCCTCCGACGCGTTCTTCCCGTTCGCCGACGGCCCCGAGCTCGCCATCGACTCCGGCGTCAAGGCCATCATCCAGCCCGGCGGGTCGGTCCGCGACAGCGAAGTCGTCGAGGCCGCCAACCGCCGCGGCGTCGCGATGGTCTTCACCGATCTCAGGCATTTCCGCCACTAAGGCGGCCTTGTGGTGGGGCTGGCGCGACCGGTCCCACCATTTGACGTGGCGTCAATACACCGAGGGTCGCGCTGGCGCGACGGAGCGTGGCGCGTTACCCTCCGGCGCGTGTCCCCCGTCCGTACCGCCCTGCTCCGGGCCACCACTGTCGCCCTCGCGACGGCCTCCGTCTTCGTCGCTCCTTCGTCGGCCTCGGCCGCGCCCGTCCGGATCATGCCGGTGGGCGACTCGATCACCCAAGGCTCCGCCGGCGACTACACGTGGCGCTTCCGCCTGTGGGAGAGCCTGCAGACCGGCGGGCCCGCAGGCGGCGTCGACTTCGTCGGCACCCGCAACGCCCTCTGGAACCCGCAGACCGGCAAGCAGGACGGCAACCGCTTCTACGCCGACCCGAACTTCGACCAGGACCACCAGGCGATCTGGCTGCGCACCCTGATCGACGAGTCGCTCACGATCGGCGGGACCATCAAGGCGATGGCGACGAAGCCCGACGTCATCGTCGTCGACCTCGGGACCAACGACTACGCCCGTGGCGCGTCGAAGTCGATGACGGCCCTGCGCGCGTTCATCACCAACGCGCGCGCCGCCGCCCCCGGCGTCGACGTCGTCGTCCTCGGGCTCTACCGCCTCTACAACGTCAAGGGCCGCGCCTACGAGAACACCTCGTACGTGCAGGGCTTCAACGCCAGCCTGCCGACCCTCGCCGCGCAGCTCGACACGCCGTCGCAGCGCGTCGTTGCCGCGCCCGTCGAGCCGGCCTTCGACGCCGCGACCATGACGTGGGACGGGCGCCACCCGACGCCGAAGGGCGAGCTCGTCCTGGCCCGCGCCGCCTCCGACGCGCTGCAGACCATCGGCGTCGGCAGCGGCTGGGATGGCGCGAGCATCGCCGGCTGGCCCGCAAAGGGCCCGACGCCGACCCTGACCGCCGCCTCGACGACCTCCTTCAACCTGCAGTGGGCCCACACCACGGCGGGCGCGCTCGCCTATCGGATCGAGTACCGCGACGTGTCGGGCAACGGCCCGTGGAAGCTCGTCGGCACGCCTGCGGCCGGCAACGGCTCGTTCAAGATCGGCGGATTCCCCGTCGGCAGCACCGTCACGGCGCGGGTCACGCCGGTCCGCGGCGAGATGGCCGGCCAGCAGGGCGCCACGCCGCAGCTCACGCTCCCGACCGCGCTCCCGCGGTCGAGCAAGCCCTGGTGGCAGCTCTGGTAGACGGCCGTCCCGGCTGCGGCCGGGGCGACTAGGCACACCCGACCGCGAGGAGGCGCCGGGTCAGGCGGCGGCAGCGGCCCAGCTGTCGGGCCCGAACACCTCGTAGGCGATGTGTTCCGCGGGGACCGACTTCTGCAGGAGGGCATCGCGGATCCCTTCCATGAAGGGCAGCGGCCCGCAGAGCAGGGCGCGCACACCGTCAGCCACGGGCACATCGGCAAGATCGGCGCGGCCGAGCCGCAGATCGCCCTCCGGCGTGCGGACGCCAAGGTCCTCGTACCAGCGGTGGATCTCCGCCGACGGCAGGCGCTCCACGAGCGCGTTGAGCTCGGCGCGGTGCGCATGGCGGCTCGGTGAACGGTCGGCGTGCAGCACCGACACCGGTCGCGGGTCGCCCGTCTCGGCGAGGTAGTTGAGCATCCCGATCATCGGCGTGCAGCCGATCCCGGCCGACACGAGCAGCAGCGGCGCGTCGCCCTCAGGCAGCACGAGATCGCCGAACGGCGTTGTGACGGAGAGCAGGTCGTCCTCGAAGAGGTTGTTGTAGAGGTACGTCGAGACCTCCCCCGCCGGAACCTCCGTGCCATCGGGCAGCTGGTGGGCGTCGATGCGCTTGACCGTGATGCGCCAGTCGTCCTGCGGGGCCGACGAGAGGCTGTACTGCCGGATCTGCCGAGCGCCGTCGGGGAGCGGCACGCCGACCGACAGGTACTGCCCCGGCGCGAACGACGGCAGCGGCGAGCCGTCGACCGACGTCAGCACGAACGACACGGTGTCGGCCGATTCGTGCTGGCGGCTGCGCACGCGCACCTCGCGCCACACCTCCGACCCGCGCGAGAGGCCCGCGGCCGAATAGAGGCCGGCCTCCATGTCGATCAGCGCCTGCGCCATCAGCCAGTAGAGCTCGTCCCAGGCCGCCGCCACCTCGGGCGTGACCGCCTCGCCCAGGACCTCGACGATCGCGGCAAAGAGGTGCTCGTGGACGATCTTGTACTGGTCCGGCTCGACGCCGAGCGACGCGTGCTTGTGGGCGATGCGCGAGAGGACGGCGTGTTGGCGGGCTGGATCAGGGTCGAGCTGCAGCGTCGCGAACGCGGCGATCGAGCTGGCGAGCGCTTTCGGCTGCTCGCCCACCTTCTGATTGCCGCGGTTGAAGAGGTCGCGCTCCAGCTCCGGGTGCGCCGCGAACATCTTGGAGTAGAAGAGCGGCGTGATCTCGCCGATCGCTCCCCCCACGGCGGGCAGCGTGGCGGCGATGACGTCCTTGGACTGGGGCGACAGCATGTCAGTCTCCTTGGGATTGTTGAAGGGCTTGGTCGCCGAACTGCGCCACAGGCAGCGCGTGCAGCGCAGGACGCGCAGGCGGTGCGGCTAGGTCGGCGAGGGCGAGATCGTCGAGCGAGGCGAAGAAGGCGAGTTGCGCGGCGCGCAGCGCGCTGCGCAACCGGCAGCCGCTGCGCAGCGGGCACGCGCGACCGCGAATGCCGTCGCAGGCGACGACCTCGTCTTCGCCCTCGAGCCGGCGCGCGAGCCAGCCGACCGACGCCTCGCGCCCCAGCTCGGTGAGCGCGAGGCCGCCGCCTCGGCCGCGGCGGGCGTCGACGACCCCGAGCTCTGAGAGGCGCGCGATCACCTTCGCGGCGTGTGCGTAGGAGACGGCCAGCTCCTCGGCGACCGCCCGGCTGCTCGGCCGCTCCCCCTCCTCGGCGACCACCAAGCGCATGACGACGCGAAGACCGAGGTCGGTGAACTGGGTGAGCTGCACCCGCCGAGCGTACCTAAATTTGCATTTTAGATACCAATTTGTGAGCGAAGTCACGGTCGCCCGGGGGACGGCGGCACTCCCGAGCCGTTCTGGCGCCCCGACCCCCGGTCAGGTTTGCAGGAGGGGTCTGCATATGTGACCGGGGTGAACGTGCCAGGCGGCGGTAATCTCGGCCGCGTGCCATCGATCCAGCCCCCGCTCACCCCCGGCGCCACGCGGCTCGTGCTGCTCGGCAGCGGTGAGCTCGGGCGCGAGGTGGCGATTGAGGCGATGCGGCTCGGCTGCGAGGTCGTCGCCGTCGATCGCTATACCGGGGCGCCGGCGATGCAGGTCGCGCACCGCTCGCACGTGGTGGCGATGACCGATCCCGCGGCGTTGCGCGCCGTCCTCGAAGAGGAGCGCGCCCGGCCCTGCGCGGCGCTGCTCGTCGTGCCCGAGCTAGAGGCGATCGCGACGCCGGTGCTGCAGGAGCTCGAGGCCGACGGACTGCACGTCGTCCCGACCGCCCGCGCGGCTCGGCTCACGATGGACCGCGAAGGGATCCGCAAGCTGGCCGCCGAAGAGCTCGGCCTCCCGACCTCGCCGTACCGCTTCTGCGCCTCGCTGGACGAGGTCGAGGCGGCCGTCGCTGCACTCGGCACGCCATGCGTGGTGAAGCCGGTGATGTCGTCATCGGGCAAGGGCCAGAGCGTGATCCGCGAGCCGGGCGACGCACCGGCCTCGTGGGACTACGCCCAGGAGGGCGGCCGGGTCGGCGCGGGCCGCGTGATCGTCGAGGGCTTCGTCGAGTTCGACTACGAGATCACGCTGCTCACGATCCGCCACGGCGGCGAGGGCGGCCACGCGACCGCGACGGCCTTCTGCCAGCCGATCGGGCACGTGCAGGAGGACGGCGATTACCGCGAGTCGTGGCAGCCGCACCCGATGAGCGCCGCGGCGCTGGCCGAGAGCCAGCGGGTCGCCGCCGCCGTGACCGAGGCCTTGGGTGGGACGGGCCTCTTCGGCGTGGAGCTGTTCATCCGCGGCGACGAGGTGCTCTTCAGCGAGGTGTCGCCGCGACCGCACGACACCGGCATGGCGACGATGGCGACGCAGAAGCTGAGCGAGTTCGCGCTGCACGTGCGCGCGATCCTCGGGCTGCCGATCCCCATCGACGCCAACGGCTTCGTGCCGCTGGTCGCACCCGGCGCCAGCGCCGTCCTGCTTGGCACGGCCGAGACCGACGCCCCCGCCATCGACGGCCTCGCCGCGGCCCTGGCGGTCGACCCGTCGGTCGACGTGCGCCTGTTCGG
>JAEZDB010000120.1 GCA_023429855.1 Actinomycetes bacterium | reverse complement strand
CCGCAGGGCCGGCCCGCCTTCCGCTCTCGCTGCCGCAGCGCCCGCGCGTCGCCGCGCTCCCCGCCAGCGTCGTCGAGACCGCCCCGGCAGGACGCCGCCGCGTGACGACGCCCGCGATCATGGTCGCCGCCGTCACCATCGTGATCCTCACATTCGGCGCCATTCTCGGGCTGCAGATCCGCAAGACGCAGGTGAACGCGCAGATGGGGGCCGACCTCAGCGCCATCTCCGCGCTCCAGCAGAAGGTCACGGCCACCCGCGAGTCGCTGAACCGCGCGAGCGCGTCGGCCAACGTCGACGGCGCCGCCCGCAAGGGCGGCCTCATCGAGCCTGACCTCACCGACGTCAAGTTCACGAACGTCGGTAGCCGCGCGGCGTCGGCCGAGCGCGCCAAGCGCCTCCTCAGCAAGGCGCCGGTCGCGCCGACCGCAGCCGAACGCGACGCCGCCGTGGCGAAGGCGAAAGCCGAAGCCGCCGAGGCCGCGGCAGGCGCGCCGTCCACCGCCGTCCAGACGCCGTCCGCCACCGGCACGAGCATGGCGTCCGTGCCCGGCACCGCTACGCAGACTTCGCAACCGGCCACCGAACCGGCCGCCACGGGCGCAGGCGCCATCCAGTGACCCAGGAGCGCCGCCTGCGCATCCTCGGGCTGGTTGTCCTGCTCGTCTTCGGCGTCGCCTGGTTGCGCGCCGCCCAGCTGACGACCGTTTCGGCCAAGGACCTCAGCGCCAAGCTCGAAGAGGGGCGCCAGCCGCAGACGATCGCTGCGCCGCGCGGCCTCGTCACCGATCGCAAAGGGCTCGTCCTCGCGATCTCCGAGGGGGCGTCCGACGTTTCGGCCACGCCCTACATGATCGACGACCCGATGAAGGTCGCGGCGCAGCTCTCGCCGCTCGTCGACGTCCCAAGCGGCGAGCTGCTCAAGAAGCTGTCGACCGACGAGGGCTTCGTCTGGGTCGCCAAGCTCGTCCCCGAGCCGCAGGCCAAGAAGATCCGCGCGCTCGGTATCCCGGGCGTCACGCTCACGCCGCGCACGCGCCGCCAGTACCCGCAAAGCACGGTCGCCGCGCAGCTGATCGGGTTCTCGGGCGTCGACGGCAACGGTCTCGCCGGCCTGGAGCTCGCGCTCGAGCGCGTCCTCAAAGGCACCGATGGCAAACGCCTGCTCGTCCGCGGCCGCGGCGGCGCCGACGGCAAGCCCGGCAAGGTCGTCTACATCAAGGACGAGAAGCCCGTGACCCCCGGCCGCAGCGTGCGGCTCACCCTCGATGCGCGCATCCAGGCCCGTGCCGAAGACGAGCTGGCCGAGGTCGGCACCCAGCAGAAGGCGCGGTCGGCCACCGCGATCGTGATGCAGCCGTCGACCGGCGAAGTGCTCGCGCTTGCCAGCTGGCCGAAGATCGACGCCAACGACCCGCTCAGCGCCCCCGGCGAAGCCCAGAGCATTCAGGGCACGCACTTTACCTACGAGCCCGGCTCGACCTTCAAGCCGTTCACGGTCGCCGGCGCGATCGAGGAGAACAAGGTCACGCCCGACACCCGCTTCTCGCTGCCCTACGAGTACCAAGTCGCCGACCGCAAGATCAAGGACTCGCACCCCGACGCCGACGGCACCGGCACCGTGAGCGAGATCCTTGCCGAGTCGAGCAACATCGGCACGATCCAGATCGCCCAGAAGCTCACCGAGGAGCGCTTCGATGCCTGGATCCGCAAGTTCGGGTTCGGCGAGCGCACGGGCGTCGGCCTCGGCGACCAGGAAGAGCGCGGCCGCTTGCTGCCCGTCGACAAGTACTCCGGCTCCTCGATCGGCAACCTCCCGATCGGCCAGGGCGAGCTCGTCACCCCGATGCAGCTCGCCGCCGGCTACGCCACCATCGCCAACGACGGCATCCGCGAGCAGCCCACTCTCGTCGACGCGATCGACGGCAAAACGCCGCCGAAGGAGGCCAGCCGCCGCATCATCAGCGCCTCGACCGCCCGCAAGATGCGCACCATGCTCACCGGCACCACGCAGGCCGGCGGCACCGCGACCAACGTCACGATCCCCGGCTACGCCGTCGCCGCCAAGACCGGCACCGCCAACAAGGTCGTCCCCGGCAAGGCCGAGTACTCCAAGTTCCTCTACACCAGCTCGATCATCGGCATGGCACCCGCGAGCAAGCCGCGCGTCGTCGTCGCCGTGATCGTCGACGAGCCCAAAGGCGGCATCTACGGCGCGGCGGTCGCCGGCCCCGCCTTCCAGCAGCTCACCCGCTGGACCCTGAACTACCTCGGTGTTCCCCCCGACAAGGCGGCTGAGACGTCCGGCGGCTGACGCCGGTCGGCTCGCCGGCAGGTCCAGACGGCCGACTGACCTGCTCCAATACAGGTGATGGCGATCCTCGCTGACCTCGCCGGACTCGGCGCGCTGCACGGCTCCGGCGACGTGGCCCTGCGTCGTGCCCAGCTCGACTCGCGCGCCGTGCAGCCGGGCGACCTGTTCTGCGCGATTCCGGGGTTCGAGGTCGACGGCCACGACTTCGCCGCGGGTGCCGTCGACCGCGGCGCTGCTGCGCTGCTCGTGGAGCGCCTGCTCGACCTGCAGGTGCCGCAGCTCGTCGTCGCCGACGCGCGGTTCGCCACGGCACCCGCCGCGGCGCTCCTGGCAGGCGAGCCGACGCGCAAGCTCGACGTCGTCGGCATCACGGGCACCAACGGCAAGACGACAACGGCGTACCTCACGCGCCACCTGCTGCAGTCCGCCGGCCGGCCCACTGGGCTGATCGGGACGGTCGAGCAGATCGTCGGCGGCGTCCGCCAGGAAGGTGGCCGCACCACGCCGGAGTCGCCCGACCTCCAAGCGCTGTTCGTCCGAATGCTCGAAGCCGGCGACGAGGCGTGCGTGATGGAGGTGTCGTCGCACGCGATGAGCCTGCACCGTGCCGACGCGATCGACTGGGCCGCCGTCGCCTTCACGAACCTCTCGCGCGACCACCTCGACTTCCACCCGACGATGGAGGAGTACTTCGAGGCCAAGCGGCTGCTGATCGCCGAGGCGCCCCACCGCGCCGTCGTCGACCTCGACGACGAGTACGGCGCGCGCCTCGCTGGCGACTTCCCCGACGCGCTGGTGGTCGCGATCGACACGGTCGTCCCCGACGGCGGGATGCGCGCGACCCAGCTCGCCGCCGACGCGTCCGGCACCGACTTCACGGTCGCGGGCGTGCGTACGCGCGTCCCGTTGCCGGGGCTCTTCAACGTGCGCAACGCCCTCGTCGCCCTCGGGCTCGCGGTGCAGCTGGGTATCCCGCTCGAAGACGCCGCCGCGGCGTTGGCGAAGGCGCCGGTCGCACCGGGCCGGATGGAGACGATCGACGCCGGCCAGCCCTTCGCCGTGTACGTCGACTACGCCCACACGCCCGACGCGCTGGTCCGTGTACTCGACGCGGCGCGCGAACTGGCCGCAGGGCGCGTGCTTTGCGTGTTCGGCTGCGGCGGCGACCGCGACCGCGGCAAGCGCCCCGAAATGGGCGAGGCGGTCGGCTCCGGCGCCGACGTGGTGGTCGTCACCAGCGACAACCCGCGCAGCGAGGACCCGCAGGCGATCATCGACGACGTGCTTGAAGGCATCATCCGCGACGACGTCACGGCGATCGTCGACCGCCGTGAGGCCATCGCCTACGCGCTCGGCGAGGCGCAGCCCGGCGACGTCGTCGTGATCGCAGGCAAGGGCCACGAGCAGGGCCAGACGATCGCCGGCGTCACGCACCCGTTCGACGACGCGCAGGTCGCCCGAGAGCTGCTCGCCTCCGGAACGGCGACGTCGTGAGGGCGTGGTCGGCAGAGCAGATCGCTGAGGCGGCGGGGGCGACGATCGCTCGGCCCGGCCTTGAGCTTGAACATCACGGTCCGACGCACGCGGTCATCGGCTCGGCCGAGGTCACGCCGGGCGCGTTGTTCGTCGGCCTGCCGGGGGCGCGCGTCGATGGCGGCACGTATGCGCCGCAGGCGCTCGCTGCGGGCGCGTGGGGTGTGCTTGTGGGGCCTGGCTGGGCTGAGGCCGCGCTCGAAGCCGAGCCGGGCGTCGTGCTCGTTGCCGACGACCCGCTGCTCGCTCTGCAGCGGCTCGCGACGGCCTGGCGCCGCGCACTCGGCGCCGCTGGCGCGACGGTGATCGGCGTGACCGGCTCGACCGGCAAGACGACGACGAAGGAGCTCGTTGCGGCGATGGGGCGGACGGTCGTGCCGACACACGCCAACCTGGCGAACTTCAACACGGAGATCGGGCTGCCACTCACGATCCTCGCGGCGCCGGCTGAGACGAAGCTGCTCGTCCTGGAGATGGGCATGCGCGGCGCCGGCCAGATCGCCGAGCTCGCACGGATCGGCGAGCCGGAGATCGGGATCGTCGTCAACGTGGGGCCGGTGCACCTGGAGCTGCTCGGCTCGATCGAGGCGATCGCCGCCGAGAAGGGCTCGCTGCTTGACCACCTGCCGCTGGGCGGCACCGGCATCGCGCCAGCTGACGAGCCGCTGCTGGCCAACCACGTCGGCCGTCACGGCGTGAGGTGGGTCACCTTCGGCCCTGGCGGCGACAGCACCGTCGAAGGGCTGCCGGCGTCGCTCGGACTGGCTAGAAAGCCCGCCCACGTGCAGCTTGATGCCGCCGCGGCGCTGGCCGCCGTGCGTGCTGCGGGCCTTGAGCCGGTTGGTCCGCTGGAGGAGCTTCCGGGCGCCGGTCGCGGCGCTGAGCACGCGGGGGTCGGAGGGAGCACGATCATCGATGACTGCTACAACGCCAACCCGATGTCGATGCGTGCCGCGCTCACCGAACTCTCGAACCGCGCCCCTGCCGGTCGCCGCGTGGCCGTGCTCGGCGACATGCTCGAACTTGGTCCGGGCGAAGCCGAGCTCCACGCCGAACTCGGTGCACTCGCGAGCGGAGCCGGCGTCAGTTTGCTCGCCACGGTCGGCCCGCGCGCCGCGCACGCCGCCACCCGCTTCGACGGCGCGGTCCTGCACTTCGCGACGGCGCCCGAGGCGGCGCAGGCGCTGCCCTCGCAGATCGGCGGCGGCGACGCCGTGCTCGTGAAGGGATCTCGGGGCGTGGGCCTCGAAGTCGTCGTCGAGGCGCTGCAGAACCAGCGAGAGGACGCCTGACCCATGGTCGAACTGGTCATCGGCGGCGCGGCGGCACTGCTGTTCTGCGTCTTCCTCTCACCGCGCTTCATCGAGTTCCTGCGCGAGCGCTCCTTCGGGCAGCACATCCGCGCCGAAGGCCCCGCCGGCCACCATGTGAAGGCGGGGACGCCGACGATGGGCGGTGTCGTGATCCTGCTGGCGCTCTCGCTGCCGTTTCTCGTCCTCACCACCGGCGACTGGCGAGCGGTCGGCGCATGGGCGACGGCGATCGCCTGCGGCCTGATCGGCTTCTCCGACGACTACGTCAAGCTCGTCAAACGCCGCTCGCTCGGGCTGAAAGGGCGCACCAAGCTGATCTCGCTGGTCGTCGTCTCGGTGGGGCTGTGGCTCATCGCGACCGAGCTGGCCGAGCTGCCACCCGTGCTGCGTCTGCGCGTCGTCGACTACCAGCTCGACCTCGGCGCGGCCGGTGGCATCCCGTACCTGATCCTGATCTACCTCGTGGTCGCCGGCACGACCAACGCGGTCAACCTCACCGACGGCCTCGACGGTCTCGCGGCCGGGTCGATGGCGATCGTCGCGCTGGCGTTCACCGCGATCTGTGCGGGCGTCGGCGGCCAGCAGGACCTGGCGTTGTTTGCGGCCTGCCTCGCCGGGGCCTGCGTCGGGTTCCTGTGGTTCAACGCGTTCCCGGCGACCGTCTTCATGGGCGACACCGGCTCCCTCGGCCTGGGCGGCGCGCTGGCCGGCTTGGCGGTGATGACCCAGACGGAGCTGCTGCTCGTGATCCTCGGCGGCGTCTTCGTGATCGAGGCGCTCTCCGTGATCATCCAGGTGTTCTCCTTCCAGACCTTCGGCCGGCGCGTCTTCCTGATGGCCCCGATCCACCACCACTTCGAGATGAAGGCGTGGTCGGAGACGAAGATCATCCTGCGCTTCTGGATCGTCGCCTCGGTCTTCGCAACGGTCGGGTTCGTGCTCTACGACCAGTCGGTCGCGATCCGATGAAGCTCCGCGTCCGGATCGGCATCGTCTCGCTGCTTGTGGCGATGGGCTCGTTCGTCACGTACGAACAGCTGACGTTCACCCTCGGCGCGTGATCGCCCGCCCGCCGATCCCGGCCGGCCCGTGGCTGGTCGTCGGCCTCGCGCGCTCCGGCGTGGGCGCGATGCGCCTCCTGGCGTCGCGCGGCGAGCAGGTGACC
>JAEZDB010000058.1 GCA_023429855.1 Actinomycetes bacterium | reverse complement strand
CACGAGCAGGACCTGCTCGCCCGCCGCGAGCAGGCCGATTACGCGAAGGCCGGCCGCGCAGCCGGGCTTACGGCTTCAACGCCCGTCGAGGCCTAAGGCGTAGGCAGCCCTTTAGGCGGCGCGCGGCGGGCGGCCGCGCAGCCGCTCGGCGCCCCAGCGGTTGAGGAACATCCCCGCCCGCGAGTGGCCGACCGTGATGCCGAGCTCCCGCTGCACCAGTGCGGCGGCCTCGGCCTTCGTCCATACGGCGCCATCGCCGCCGACCTCGTCGGGGCGGTGCGCCAAGACGATCGCCTGCATCGCGGCGTGCTGCTCGTCGCTGAGCAGCGGTTTGCGGCCCGCACGGCGCGGTACGAGCGACTCCTCGCCGCCCGACGAATGGAGTCGCACGGCACGGCTGACCGTGTGGCGGTGCAGGCCGACGATCGCGCCGGCCTCGGCCATCGTGCGGCCTTGCTCGACCAGTCGGACGGCCTGCTCGCGGCGGGCGAGCAGGTCCTGCTCGTGGGGCAGCAGCTCGGCCATGGGCGCGGTAAGGATGCCAACGTCAGATGAACCGCAGATGAGTACCGGCGGCCTGTCCGCGAAGATGCCGCGTATGGCCCGACGTCGCAGCGTCTTCTCGCTCAGCGGACGGCCGCTCCGCGTGCAGCTCACCGTCGCGTTCGCGTCGGTGATGTCCATCGTGCTGGCTGCCACCGGGCTGCTGACCTACGCCAAGTTCTCGGCTGACTTCGACGTCCGGACCGACCGCGAGCTGCAGGAGCGCGAGGCGACCATCGAGCATCTCGCCAGCGAGCGCCGCACGCCAGAGGCGGTGATCGCGCTGGCGGGTGAGGCCTACGTGCAGGTCTATAGCGCTGACGGCTCGGTCCTGGCGAGCTCCGAACGGCTGCAGGGTGGCCGCCTGCTCACAGCGGCGCTCGCCCGACAGGCTACGACCCGCCCAGTCGTCGGCGATCACCCGGTCCCCGGAGGCGGCGAAGGCGCCCGCGTTCGCGCGTTTCCCATCCACGGTCAACGGGCCGCTGCGATCGGCGAGCCGCTTGAGGAGCGCAGCGCGGAACTGAACGGTCTGGCCCTGCTGCTCAGCGTCGCGCTACCCGCGGCGCTGCTCCTCGCCAGCGCCGCCGGCTACTTCGTCGCGCGCAGCGCGCTGCGACCCGTCGAGCGCATGCGCCAGCAGGCGAGCACCATCGGCGCTGGCGACCTCACCCAGCGTTTGCCCGTGCCCGGCACGCGCGACGAGCTCGACCGCCTCGCGGTCACGCTCAACGAGCTCCTCGACCGCCTCGCCGGTGCGCTCGAGCGCGAGCGGCGCATGATCGGCGACGCCAGCCACGAGCTGCGCACGCCGATCAGCGTCTTGCGGACCCGCATCGACGTGGCGCTGCGCAGCGACGCCGACGAGGCTGAACTGCGCGAGGTCCTGCAGTCGACGCGCTGCGACGCGCGCCGGCTCTCGCACCTCGCCGACGACCTGATCCTGCTTGCGCGCGCCGACCAAGGTCGACTGCCGCTGCGGCCCGAACCTGTCGAGCTGCGCACCGCGCTCGACGAATCGGTCGACCGCGTCGCGACCGCCGAAGGGACGGCTCCCGGAGCCCTGACGGTGCTCCCGTCGGCAGGCGACGGCGCCGTCGCGCTTGCCGACCCCGACCGTCTCGGGCAGGCGCTCGACAATCTGCTCACGAACGCCGTGCGCTACGGCCGTGCACCGGTGGAGGTCGACGCCGCCGTGCTCGGCAACGCGCTGCAGATCCGCGTCCGCGATCGCGGCGACGGGTTTCCCGAGGACTTCCTCCCGCACGCCCTGGAGCGTTTCAGCCAGGCGCAGCTCACGGGTGCCGGAAGCGGCCTGGGCCTCGCGATCGTCGACGCCGTGATGCGCGTTCAGGGCGGCACGGTGCGCGTTGAGAACGCGCCGGGCGGTGGCGCGCTCGCGACGCTCACGATCCCCGCCGCCTGAGGCTCAGTCGGGTCGCAGCCGGTAGCCGGCGCCGCGCACCGTCTCGAACGACGCCCGTTCGAACGGCCGGTCGAGCTTCTCGCGCAGGTGCCGCACGTACACGTCGATCACGTTCGAGCGGTTCTCATAGGCCGAGTCCCACGCGCCCTCGAGGATCTCCACACGGCTGAGCACCTGCCCGGGACGCCGCATGAACACCTCGAGGATCTGGACCTCCTTCACCGAGAGCGCGACGTCGGTCGTGCCGCGCCTCACCCGGTGGGTCGATGGGTCGAGCGTGAGGTCGCCGACCGTGAGGACCGGCCCCGACGCCACTGGCGTGCGGCGGGCCAGCGCACGCAGCCTGGCCAGCAGCTCGCCGAAGTCGAACGGCTTGATGAGGTAGTCGTCGGCACCCATGTCGAGCCCCGCAATGCGGTCCTCGATCGCGTCGCGCGCCGTGAGCATCAGCACCGGGGTGCCGACGCCCGCAGACCGAAGCCGCGCACAGGTCGCGAAGCCGTCGATGCCCCCGCCGAGGTTCACGTCGAGGCAGATCACGTCGTACGGCGTCGCTGCGGCCATCCACTCCGCGTCCTCGCCGCGCGCGGTGACGTCGACGAGCATGCCTTCGTGGACGAGTCCCTTGCGGATCAGCCCCGCGAGCTCGGCTTCGTCTTCGACGACGAGGACGCGCACGACCGAGCTAGTCGAGCTGTCTCGGCAGCCCGAAGAGCTCGAAGAGCGAGCCGTCGGTCTCGATGAAGTAGGTGATCTCGACCACGCGGCCGTCTTTGAATACTGGGACGTGGATCGACCAGGGCGTGCGACCAGCGTCGCGGTACTGCGCAAAGCCGGCTTGGCCGTTGACCTGCACCGGGACGAGCTTGGAGCCTGCGCACTCGGCGCCGGGACCAAACATCCAGCCGATGAGCTGCTCGCGGCCGCTGAGCCACATCGGCCACGGCGGCATCGACTGGGTCGCGTCTTCGTGGAGCAGGGCGGTCAGCGCGTCGATGTCGTACCGCTCGAACGCGTCGAGGTAGCGGGCGAGCAGCTCCTCGCTGGCCTCGTCGGCGGAGTCGGGAGCGAGTTCCATCACCTCGAGGTCTTTGGCGCCGAGCGTCGCGCGAGCCCGCTGCAGCGCGCTGTTGACCGCGGCGACCGACAGGTGCAGCAGCTCGGCGACCTCGGCTGCCTTCCAGTTGAGCACCTCGCAGAGGATGAGGATCGCCCGCTGCCGCGGCGGCAGGTTCTGCAGCGCGACGATGAACGCGAGCTTGACGGACTCGCGCGCCTGCGATGCGAGCACCGGATCGCCGTCGCCAGACAGCACCATGCGGTCGGGCACGGGTCCGACCCACGTCGCCTCGGGCAGCTGGTCCTGCATCGGCGCGTCCCAGGTGGTCGACGGGCCGAGGTCGACCGGAATCGCCCGCTTGCCCGACGCCTGGAGCGCGTCGAAGCAGACGTTGCTGGCGATCTTGTAGAGCCACGTGCGCAGCGCGGCGCGGCCCTCGAACCGGTCGATGCCCTTCCAGGCCCGCACGAAGGTCTCCTGGACGGCGTCTTCGGCGTCGGCCGCCGAACCGAGCATCCGGTAGCAGTAGCCGGTGAGCTCGCGGCGGCTCTGTTCGAGACTCTGCTCGAGTCCGGCCTGTCGGCCTCCCGGTGGGTCGACGACGGGGGACTCAGCCATGCCTCGCACAGTACCTCGGGCGCGCAGGTGGCCGCAACGCGGCGGGGCGGTCAGGGTGGCGCTCATCGCGGGCGCTCCGTTCGTCAGGTTTGGCGGGAGGCGGAGCCCACTCAGGCGTGCTGCGCGGCGGCGTAGTCGTTCGGCCCTTGCTCGACGGCGGCGGGGTCCATCCACATGACCTCCCAGTGGTGGCCGTCGGGATCGAAGAACGACCGGCCGTACATGAAGCCCATGTCGGTCGCTTCCTTCGCCGGGCTCCCGCCGGCAGCCAGCGCTGCCTCGGCGAAGGTGTCGACCCCGGCGCGGTCGTCGGCCGAGACGCAGATCAGCGCGCCGGTCGTGGCCGCGACGTCGGCAGCGGGCTTGGCGCAGAACTCGGCGAAGCGGTCCTGCTCGAGCAGCATCACGTACGACTGGCTTGAGATCACCATGCACGCGCACGACTGGTCGGTGAACTTCGGGTCAAACGCAAACCCGAGCGCCCCGTAGAACGCCTTCGACCGGTCGAGGTCGCTGACGGGAATGTTGAGAAAGGTAAGGCGGTCGCCCATGAGAGCTGCTCCAAAGTCGCAGAATGCGGTGTCGGAGGAGTAGACCGCCCGCCTCACCAAAACTCATCGGTCGCGCTCAGCGCACGCCGACGTGACGTCTACTGACCGACGCGGCCCTTCAGCGCCTGCACGTTCTTCACGTACTGTTTCGTGTCGTCATACATGCCTCGGCTGCGGACGGAGCTGAGGCCCTGGTAGTAGCCGGCGATCGCGGTAGCCTCGTCGCCGCCGGTCTCCTTGAGGAGCGCCTTGAGCAGGAGGCTGCCGGCGCGGACGTTCTCGGTCGCCGAGTGCGTCTTGAGGTTGCCCGCGGCCTGCGTCTTGTTGATCCAGTCCCAGGTGCCGGGCATGATCTGCATCACGCCGCGTGCGCCCGTCGACGACACGAGGGCGTTGTTGTTGCCGCTCTCCTGCCACGCGATCGCGGCCGCGAGATTGCCGGGGATGCCGTGCTGCGAGGCGATCGACGCGATCTGGCTCGAGGAGAGGCGCTCGGCGCTATTGCCCGCGCCGCCGCCGCTGTAGGCCGCGCTCCCTTCCGGGCCGGTCGCCGACGAGGTCGTGGTCGCCGTGCGCGACACGGCGGTCGTCGTGGTCGCGGGCACGCTTGCCGGCGCGGGTGTGGCGGTCGTGCCGGGCGCCGGGGCGCGCAGCGAGGTGCCGGAGTAGATGAGGTTGGGGTTGGCGATCCCGTTGGCCGCCGCGAGGGCTTGGATCGAAACGCCAAGGCGGGCCGCGATCGCGGAGAGGGTGTCGCCTGGGTTCACGCTATGGCCGGCCCCGCCGCCCGACGACGACGAGCCGGACGAGCTGGACCCCGACGAGGCGCTGCCGGACGAAGCGGTGCCCGTCGAGCTGGTCGACGTGCCTGCGGCAGCTTCACGGGCCGCGCGCGCCGAGCCGGGGATCGGCGTCGACGAGGTGGAGTAGCCCTTCGTCTGACCGTCGGTGGAGGTGTAGGCGCCATCAGCGGGCGGAACCTGCAGCACTTGGCCGGCGATGACCTGGGCGTTCCACTCCAGGCCGTTGGCGGCGGCCAAGCGCGCGACCTGCATGCCGTTTGCGGCGGCGATGCTGCTCAGCGTCTCGCCGGGCGTGACCTGATGGGTCGGGTAGGCCGCGGCGCTGCTCGGGACGATCGCCGCTGCGGCGAGCGCCGGGAGGAAGACGCGGCGGAAGGGGACTCGGAAGGCCGGACGACTGGACACGCCATCAGTGGTACCGAGACCGTCGACGCAGCGTGCACCGTCTCCTGCAACGGCGCCGCGCTGAACGCGATCTTGCAGGCCGGCCGGGGGATGCGCTAAGCGCCGGGGCGAGTATGCCCGCCGGGGGCCGGCTTGCCGTCGCGCTCGACGTAGCCGCCTTTGCCGCCGACGGCGACGAAGATGGCGTCGCCCTCCCCCACGCTCTTCAGCTGGCGGACGGTCGACGGCGCGACCCACACCACACCGCCAGCCTCGACGCGGTGGGTCGTGCCGTCGCCGAAGGTGAACTCGATCACCCCTTGGTGGACGAAGTAGAGCTCCTCCTGCTCCTCGTGGGAATGGTTGCGCGTCGGGTAGTCCGGCGGCAGCACCACGGCGTTGGCGCCGAAGGCCGTTAGCCCCATCGGCACGCGGATCTTGCGAAAGCCGTAGCCCTCGCCGAGCCGGTCGATGCTGCTGACGCTGTAGCCGGGGCCGCTGGTGACGTCGGGCTCGGACGGCATCGGACTAGCCGTGGCGCCGGGCCGCGACGCGCTTCTCGTGGCGCTCGACGACGTTCAGGATGAGCTTGAGGATCTGCGGCGGACCCGCCACGTGCGCGTGACCGGCGACGAACGCCTCACGCCACAGGGCAACGGTGCCCTTGTCGGCGAGCGTGTTGAAGTGCGGGCGCGTGACGCCGAGCATGATCTTCGCGTCGGCGCCCATGCCCTTCTCGATGTTGGGCGGCGCGTCGGTGCCGGTGAGCTCTACGCGGTAGAGCTGCTTGTCGCCCCTGCCTCGCAGCTCGAGCTGAAACACCAGTGGCAGCTTCTTCAGGGCCGGGAGCTCAGCGAGCATGCGCTCGACCGCCTGCTCGATCAGATCGCGGGTCTCGTTCGCCGACATGCGACGTGATCCTAAACGACGGGGCGCGGGTGACCGCTTCCAACGGCTGCAGAACGATCGAGGGCGGCTCCTGAGAGCCGCCCTCGAAGTTGAAACCACGTTGGACTGCCATCTGCGCAAGACCCGGCGCGCTGATTGCCTGACCAGTTTTAGCCTTTCTTGGACCGATTGACAAGGAACCTCGTTGCAGACCGGACGAACGTCCAGGTCTGGGGTCGGCGGCTCATGCCCGTCGACCCGTTCGACAGTCGCTTGGCGCGACGGCATCCGGCCGCCGCGGAACCAGTCGACGGTCAGCGGTCGAGGGTGAGCGTCTGGTCGAACACGACGCGGCCCTGCACCCGCACGCGGCCGTTGCCCATCGGGGAGGCCAGCAGAACCGACCCGCGGCCCTGCCGGATCTCGAGCGGACCGTTGATCTCGGCGCAGAGGCGCAGCGCCGCCGAGCCCGTCGCTTCGTCCTCGACGATCCCATGTTCCTTCACGAAGCTCCGCGCGCGGACGATGCCAGCCGGCTCGTCGATCCAGGCCCACGCGTAGTCGAGCGTGTCTGAAGATTCGGCATCGGCGTCGATCGCGTCGACGTCGGCCGGGGTCGCGAGCGGCCGCAGCCGCCACGGCGGCGCCCACTTCGGGAGCGCATCGATCCACGCGCCGCCGCGTTCGAGTCCGCACGGGACGGTCCCCGCGGGCGGCCGGAGCTGGTGGACGCGGTGCCCGCGCTCAGCCAACAGCCAGGCGGTGCCGACGAGCGGGTGCCCGGCCAGCGGCAGCTCGTGCTCGGGCGTGAAGATCCGCAGCGCGCCGGTGGTCGTGTCGTCGACAAACACCGTCTCCGAGAAGCCGAGCTCGAACGCGATCTCCTGTCGTGCAGCGGGGTCGGCGCAGCGCGCCCCGGCGAGCACGATGCCGAGCGGGTTGCCGTGCTCGCCGTGCTCGTCGCAGAACACGCGCACGACGTCGACCTGGAGCGGAGCGCTGGCTGAAGTCACGCGGGCCACCCTAGAGCGCTGCCGTGCGCCCAGCCGGACCAAATCGCGACACGCACCGTAGCGCCGCCTGCTCGCTTCGCTTACGCTGGCGCCATGACTGGACCCGACCCGTCTCCCGCCGACCGCTCGGCGCCGCTGCTCGACGGCGCGCGCCTGCTCGTCCTCGGCGCCGGCACGCGCGACGTCCCGATTCCCGACCCGCCGATCGGCAACGGCCGCGCGATCGCGGTACTGGCTGCGCGCGAGGGCGCGCGGGTGGCGTGCAACGACGTCGACGAAGCCGCGGCCCAGGCGACGGCCGATCTTGTCGTCGAGGTGGGCGGCGAAGCGGTCGTCCTCCCCGGCGACGTCGGCGACGCAGAGCGCGTCCCAGCCGTGGTCGCCGAGGCCGCCGAGGCCTTCGGCGGCCGTCTCGACGGGCTGGTCGTCAATCCCGGCATCGGTTGGGGGCTCGGGATCGGCGGCACGTCGACCTCTGACTGGGACACGGTGATGGCCGTCAATCTGCGCGCCCCGTTTCTGGCGATCAAGGCCGCGCTCCCGCTCATGGCCGACGGCGGCTCGATCGTGTTGATCGGATCGGTCGCCGGCGAGTTCGCGGGCAGCGGCATTCCGTCCTACGACACGAGCAAGGCGGCGCTCCACGGCCTGTGCCGCGCGGCGGCCGTCGAGGCCGCGCCGCTCGGCGTCCGCGTCAACGTCGTCGCTCCCGGCCTGATCGACACGGTCCTCGGCCGCCTGGCGACGGCGCTGTCCGACGGCAAGCGCGACCAAGTCGAGATCCCGCTCGGGCGCCAAGGCACCGCCTGGGAGGTTGCCGAGGTCGTCACGTTCCTCTTGTCGTCGCGTGCGAGCTACGTCACCGGCCAGGTCATCCGCGTCGACGGTGGCCTCGGCGCTGGGTTCTAGCGCGGAGCACCCATTGCGGTCAGCCGGTGGCCGCTGCCGCGCGTAGGGTCGGCCGCATGCGACATGTGGTGCTTCTCCGCGGGATCAACGTCGGCGGGATCAACATCAAGATGGCCGACCTCAAGGCCGCCCTCGAGCAGGGCGGCTTCGACCACGTCAAGACGATCCTCGCGAGTGGCAACGTGCTCGTCGACTCTGGCGACGACGCCGCGGCGGTGAAGGAGCGGTTCCAGGACGTGCTGCGCCAGCGCTTCGACTACGACGCCTGGGTCCTCGTCTACTCGCAGGAGCAGGTCCAGGAGATCGCCGACGCGTATCCGTGGGACGACAGCGACGACGCGAAGCAGCCCTACGTGATCTTCTCCGAGGACGGCGTCTCGACGGAGGAGCTGGCCGAGGTCGCCGACCTCGACGCCTCGGTCGAGCGGATCCAGGCCGGGCCGCACCGCGTGCTGTTCTGGGAGGTCACCAAAGGCGAGACGCTGCGCTCGGGCATCGGCAAGGCGTCATCGAAGGCCAAGTACAAGAGGACCACGACGACCCGCAACCTGCGCACGGTGCGCAAGCTGCTGGCGTAGACGACACGTAGGCTGCTCGCCATGACCGCCAAATCGCTTCTGACCGGCGCGTCTCTCGCGTTCGCCGGCCGCGCGCTGCTCGGCCGCGTGCTGCTCGCCAAGTTCACGGCCGACGTGCAGCGGCTCAACGCCGGCGACCATTCGGGGCTGCTCGCGGCCTACGCCGACGACGCGGTGCTGCGCTTCACCGTCGGCGAGCACCGGTTCGCCGGCGAGTGGCGCGGCAAGGACGAGATCGCGCGCTTCATGGAGAACTTCGCGGCGGCCGGGCTCCAGGGCGAGATCGAGCAGATCGCGATGTCAGGCCCGCCGTGGGCGATGACGCTGTGGGCCAAGTTCAGCGACCGCGCCGCCTCTCCGGCCGACGGCACCGAGCTCTACGCCAACCGCACGGTCTTGGTGCTGCGCACACGCTGGGGCAAGATCGCCGTTCACGAAGACTTCTACTTCGACACGGCCTCGATCGCGGAATTCGACCGGCGCCTCACCGAACTCGGCATCGCGCCCGTCCCGAAGTCCGGCTGAGCACGAACGGGATCGCGTTTGAAAGCGCGGGCGTGGGGGCGTTCACACGCGATCCCACCGGCCGCAGAACGAAACAGGGCGGCCTTCCGGCCGCCCTGCGAATGACTCTGTCAAACACGACCCGCAGCGATGTGAGGATCGTGTTGCGATTTCATCAGTGGCGCTCTGGTGCGCCTATCGCGCCGCAGATTTCGTTCGTGCGCGACTGGTTTAGACCTCTAGGCCGGGCCAGTCGCGTGCGGACGGAAGATGCAAGCGAGAGGTGTGCCAGAGACTAGATCTTGTGTTTCTTGAGGAGCTGCTTGGCGATGTTGAGGCGCTGGATATCCGAGGTGCCTTCGCCGATGAGGAGCAGCGGGGCGTCGCGGTAGAGGCGCTCGACCTCGTACTCCTTGGAGTAGCCGTAGCCGCCGTGCAGGCGCAGGCACGCTTCGGTGTTGGCGTGGCCGGCTTCGGAGGCGACCATCTTCGCCATCGCAGCTTCGAGGTTCGAGGACTTGCCCTCGTCCTTGAGCTCGGCGGCCTTGAGGGTGAGCAGGCGGGCGCCGGCTTCGCGGGCGGCCATGTCGGCGATGTGGCCCTGGACCATCTGGTGCTCGGCGATCGGCTTGCCGAACGTCTCGCGCTCCTGCGAGTAGCGCAGGGCGAGCTCGAGGGCGCGCTCGGCCAGGCCGACGCCGCGGGCGGCGACGTTGACGCGGCCGACCTCGAGGGCGTCCATCATCTGCTTGAAGCCGCCGTTGAGACCGACGTCTTCGCCGCCGAGGATCTGCTCGCCGGTCGTCTTGTAGTCGGCGAGGACCATCTCGGTCGACTCGACGCCCTTGTAACCCATCTTCTTGATCTTCGGCGGGATCGTGAGACCGGCGTACTCGCCGGTGTTCTCCGAGACGTTCGGCTCCTTCTCGAGGATGAAGCACGTCATGCCCTTGTAGCGCGGGCGAGCCTCGGGGTCGGTGACGACGAGGGTGAAGACGAGGCCGGAGGTGAGGCCGTTCGTCAGCCACATCTTCGCGCCGTTGAGCACGTAGGTGCCGTCGTCGGTCTTCTTGGCGGCGGTCTTGATGGCCTGCACGTCGGAGCCGGCATGCGGCTCAGAGAGCGAGAAGGCGGCGGTGATCTCGCCGGTCGCCATCTTCGGCAGGTACTTCTGCTTCTGCTCGTCGGTGCCGAACTTCATCAGCAGGTAGGCGCCGATGAAGTGGGTGTTGACTACGCCCGGGATCGAGACCCAGCCGCGCGCGAGCTCGATGACGATGCGCGTGTAGGTGGAGAGGTCGAGACCGAGGCCGCCGAACTCCTCCGGGATCGTCGCCCCGAAGATGCCGAGTTCCTTGAGACCGTCGACGATCTCCTGCGGGTACTCGTCGGCGTGGTCGAAGTGCTCAGCGTTGGGCAGGATCTGCTCGTCGGTGAACTGACGCACGAGAGCGACGATCTGCTCCTGCGTCTCCTTGTCGGTGCGCTCGCTGAGGGCGACGGCCATGGGGTGGTACTCCAAGGGTGAAAGATCGCGGCGGCGCCAGCGCAAAGCGCGCGGCAGCAGCCGAGGACTGCAGAAGATCGTACCGACGCAAGGGCCGTTTCGGATGACTGCTCGGCGCGAACTCGTCACACGCTCAGTGCGCATTGGTCACAGAGGCCGTGACAGACTCGCGGGCGTGAACGGCGCCGAACTCCTCTTGGGTAGCCAGGACCCGTCGGCGCTCGCGCTCGTCTGCCTCGCGGACGGCGTTCGGGAGACGTACTCGTTCGGCGAGGTCGAGCAGCTCGGCGGCGCGGTGGCCGCGCAACTGTCGAGCGCCGGCGTGTCGGCCGGCGACGTGGTGATGACGGTGATCGGCAGCCGCGTCGAATGGGTAGCCGCGATGCTCGGCGCACTGCATGTGGGCGCGGCGGTGCTGCCGTGCCTGGAGCAGCTGCGGCCGCGCGACCTCGCAGGGCGCTTGCGGGCGACGCGACCAGCCGCCGTCCTGACGCTCGCGCGCGGACGCGAGACGGTCGACGCGGCGGTAGCGCTGCTGGCCAATACGTCCGACGGTTCCAACGCACCCGCAGAGCTTCCAGCGCCGCTCGTGGTGGAGCTGTCGGTCGAGGCGCTCACCAGCGACGCCTCCCCCGTCCCGCCCCGCCCGGTGCTCACGCCGACGGATCCGGCGCTGCTCACCTTCACGTCGGGCACTTCAGGCCCGCCGAAGGCCGTGGTCCACGGGCTGAAGTACATCGCCGGACAGCACGTCCAGGCCGAGCACTGGTTCGGCGCGCGGCCAGGCGAGCTGGCGTGGTGCACCGCGGCACCGGGCTGGTCGAAGTCGGCGCGCAACGTCTTCATCGCGCCGTGGCTCCGGGGCGCACCCGCGCTGCTGCACGACGCCCGCTTCGACCCGCAAGAGCGTTTGGCCGTGCTGCGTGCCGAGCGGCCCGGCGTGCTCTGCATGGCGCCGACCGAGTACCGGCTGCTTGCCGCCCGGACCGACCTCGACCTCCCGGACTCGCTGCGTCGGCTCGTCGCCGCAGGCGAGGCGCTCGACCCGGCGGTGCTTGCCGCGTGGCACCGCGCGACCGGCCTATGGGTCCGCGACGGCTTCGGCCAGACGGAGACCGGTCAGCTCACCGCGCCGCCCGATGGCACCGACCCGCTGCCGGGCTCGATGGGCCGGCCGCTGCCCGGCATGCAGCTCGTCGTCGACCGCGCCGACCCGGCCGACGAAGTCGGGGAGCTGGTGGTCAGCGACCCGGCGTCGGTTCCGACGTTCTTCCTCGGCTACCTCGACCCAGCCACCGGCCGGCCGCTCCCCCACGAGGGGCCATGGCGCACCGGCGACCGCGTCCGCCAGGACTCGGGCGGCAACCTGTTCTTCGTCGGCCGCACCGACGACGTGATCGTCTCGTCCGGCTACCGGATCGGCCCGTTCGAAGTCGAGAGCGTGCTCGTCGAGCATCAGGCGGTCGCTGAGGCCGCGGCCGTCGCAGCGCCCGACCCAGACCGCGGCTCGATCGTGCGCGCCGTCGTCGTCCTACGCGACGGCCACGAGCCCTCCAACGGCTTGGTCGCTGAACTCCAAGCGCACGTGCGCGAACGCACCGCGCCTTACAAGTACCCGCGCCGCATCGACTTCGTCGACGCGCTGCCCAAGACGCCCTCGGGCAAGATCCGCCGGGCACAGCTGCGCGACGAGACCGGCTGACGACCCGGCGGTCTCCGCGCTGACGCCTGCGTGTCCGGCATTCTTCGCGGGGTGAGAGGCCTGCGCTTCATCGACGACGCGAGCCCGGCGCTACGGGTTGTTCGCGCGTGCCTTGCCGCGCTCGTCGTCGTCGCGATCGTCCGGCAGCTCTTCGTGGTCTACGACCAGCCCGACCCAGCGCCGGTCAACTTCTTCAGCTTCTTCACGATCCAGGCGAACCTGATCGCGGCCGGCGTGTGGATCTGGGGTGCGTGGCGTCCGGCGTCGATCGCGGCGAGGCCGCTGCTGCGCGGCGCCGCCGTGACCTACCTGCTCATCACGGGGATCGTCTACTTCGTGCTCTCGTTCGACGCGAACAAGGACGAGCTGCTCGCCCTCACCGCCTGGTGGGTCAACGCCCTCACGCACCAGGTCCTGCCGCTCGCGATCTTCGTCGAGTGGGTGTGCGTCGCACCGCACCGCACGATCCCGGTGCGCGTCGCGCTGGCCTGGCTGCTCTACCCGGTCGGGTACTTCGCCTATTCGATGCTGCGTGGCTTCTTCAACGGCTGGTACCCGTACCCGTTCCTGCAGCCTGGCTACTGGCACGGCTACGACGGTGTCGCGCTGAACGCGCTGATCGTGCTCACGATGATGGTGCCGATCGCGCTCGTCGTCGGCTGGGTGGGCAGCCGCCGCGCTCGTGCGCGGCCCCTCGCCGATGGAGACAAGTCCGAACGCACGACGGTGCAGACGTGAGCGAGCAGCATTCGTTCGGCCGCACCGCCAACGTGTGAAACCGGTGCGCTTCGAGCCGCGGCCCTTCGCCTCTGCGCCGACGTGGCCTAACGTAGAGGCGGTGACCCCCCACGATCACGACGCCACGGCCCCCGAACTTCCCGGCCGGCGTCCCGTGATCGGGATCGCGGGAATGCGCGAGCAGGTCAGCTTCGGCATCTGGACGATGGCCGGCGATTTCACGCCGCACGCCTACGCCCAGGCGATCCAGGACGCCGGCGGCCGCGCCCTGCTGCTGCCGCTCGACCCGCGCGACATCGAGTACCCCGAGGAGGCCCTCCACGGGCTCGACGGCTTGATCATCCCCGGCGGGAACGACCTGCATCCTTCGCATTACGGGCACGAGGCCCACCCGGCGCTCGGCCCGACGATGGATTTGCTCGACGAGGTCCACCTGGCCCTCACGCGCGCAGCGATCGTTGCCGACCTCCCGCTGCTCGGTGTGTGCCGCGGCATGCAGGTGCTCAACGTCGCTGCCGGCGGCACGCTGCACCAGCACCTGCCCGACCTTTTGGGCGGCAGCGAGGAGCACCGCCGGATCCCGGGCACGCTCGGCCCTGAGAACGAGCACGACGTCGACCTTGACGCAGGCAGCCTGGCTGCCGAGGCTGCCGGCGGAGCACGCGCGACGACCCGCTCGCACCACCACCAGGCCGTCGATCAGGTCGGCGACGGACTCATCGTGACGGGCCGGGGCGTCGACGACGGCCTGATCGAAGCGATCGAGTCGACCACCAACGCCTTCTGCCTCGGCGTGCAGTGGCACCCTGAGGCCGACCCGGATTCGGCGGTCATCGCCGCGCTCGTCGACGCCGCCCGGCGCCGGATCGAGGCCTACTCGGCCTGACGCGCCGCCCGCAACGCGATCTGCAGTTCGAAGCGCGCCTCGGGGTCGTCGAGGTCGTCGCCGAAGAGCTCCCTCAGGCGGCCCAGCCGATAGCGCACGGACTGCACGTGCATGCCGAGGTGGTCGGCGATCGCCTGCGGACGATGCGGGTGTGCGAGCCACGCCGCGAGGGTCTCCAGCGTCTGCTCGCGCTTGGCCTCGGGGAGGTCAGCGAGGGGTGCCAGCCGACGCTCGACGAGCGAGCGCGCCAGCTCCGGTGCAGCGGCCAAGAGCAGCGGCAGCTCGTGGTCGTCGCTGCGCACCAGGTCGGCGCCGGAGACGACGGTCCCTGCCTCAAGCTGGTCGAGCAGGTCGCCGGCCCGCTGCGCACTGCGCGCAGCCTCAGTGACCGGGACCGACGGCCCCACGGCCACGGTGCCCGGCGCGCCGTGCGCGGTCGCGGCCCGACGCAGCATGGCGT
>JAEZDB010000116.1 GCA_023429855.1 Actinomycetes bacterium | reverse complement strand
CGACCCCGCCCCCGCCTAGCCGGGGGGGGGGGGGGGGTCGCGGTCGTTCACGGCGCGGTGCGCTGGTGCTGAATTCAGCGCACGATCGTGAACGACGCCTTGGACGGCTTCGATGCCTGCTTGGCGGCGTCGGTGGCGACGGCGCTGAGGCGGTAGCTGCCCTTCGGCAGCGTCTTCTTGCCGACCTTGCCGCTGAACTTGATGGCGTTCTTGCCGGCGGCGCCGGTCGCGGTGAAGGTGCCCGAGACGACGTAGCGCGTGCACTTCTTCGCCGTGCGGTTGCCCTTCGTCGCCTTCTTGCAGGTGGCGCCGGACTTGCGGCCGGTCGACTTGCGCTCGACGGTAAACGTGAGCGTCGCCGCCTCCGAGAGCGTCAGCGAGATCCTCGTGCCGGTCTTCGTCTTCTTTGACGCGCCCTTCGGCCGCTTCCCGGTGCGGAACGCCTTCGGCGACACCGACAGGCCAGTCAGCACCGGAGCCGCGTCGGGCACCGGCGTCGGTGTCGGCGTCGGTGTGGGCGTCGGCGTCGGCGGCACGACCGGGGCCGGGGCCGGCGTCGGCGTCGGCTCGCCGATGCTCAGCGCGTCGAGCGCCGACCCACCTGCGCCGATCGCTCCGAGGCTGGTGGCCTTGCCGTTCGACAGGTCGACGGTGTAGAGCCCGGAGAGGCCGGCCACCGTGAAGCCGGCGAACGCCCGCCCGGTCGCTGGCGCAGCATCGGCTGCCACCGCAACGTCCGACGGAATGTCGAACCCGGAGCGCTGCGTGAAGTCGAGCGGAGCGCCGCCGAGCGTTACCGCTTGCTGCGCCGTCTGGACGCCGACGTTCGGCGGGTTCTGGATGAACAGCGCGTTGCTCGCCGGGTCGAGCGTGTACTGCGTGGTCACGCCGCCGGTCAGGCTCTGGGCGAACGAGTTGGTGTAGCTCGTCGCGCTCACGCCCGTCGAACCGCCCGGGAGACCGCTGACGAGCCCATCGGTGTTGACGCCGGGCTGCGCCGCCGCGCTGCCGCCGTTGCCGTCGACCGGCGTACCGTTGTTGGGGTTGAGCCGCAGGTTGAGCCCCGAGGTGGTGACGACGCGGACGCGGTCGACGGTGGGGTTGAAGTCGAAGCCGTAGGCCGACGTCGCGGGGTCCGGCAGGTCGACGGGAGTCGCCCCGTCACCGAGCACATAGGCGATCGCCCCCGAGGACCCGACCGCCGTGACGGTCCCCATTTGCGGGTCGACGAGGTAGAGCGTGCCGGTGTTGGCTGCGGCGTTCACGCCCAGTCCGAAGAACTGGCCGGTCTGGGGGCGGCGGGCGATCGCGACGATCTCCTCGCCGGCCGCCGGGGCATCCAGGGCCTCTGAGGTCACGGCGCCGGGCGTCGCGGAGTTGAACCGCAGCAGGGTTGAGCCCGAGAGCACGACCACGGGGAGGCCGCCTGCTGCTGCCTCGGTCTGGATCGCGAGGCCGCGAACGGCGCTGCCGTCGCCGACGTTGCCAACGACCTGTACCTCGCCCGACGCGAGGTCGATCGTCGTGAGGGCGGTGGTGCCGCCGTTCAGGATCGTCGCGTAGGCCTTGCCGGTCGCGGGCGCATTTGCCGCTGGAGCCGACACCTCCGCCGTGAAGTCGAGGCCGCTGACCGCGTCCACGTCGAGCGAGGCGCCGTTCAGCTTGAGCGGCAGCGCCTGCGTCTGGGTCCCCGCGTTCGGCGGCGCCTGGATGTAGAGCGCGTCGGTGGTCGACGACACCGAGTACTGCGTCGTGGCCGTCACGTTCTGGCGTCGGTTCACGTACGCCGTGCTGTCGATCATCGTGGTCGGGCCGTTGACGAAGCCGTCGGGGTTCACCCCCGGCACGGAGCCAGCTGCACCGCCGAGGTCGCCGTCGACGGCGGCGCCGTTGTTCGGGTTGAGCCGCAGGTTGCGGTTGCCGCCCACCAGACGAATCCGGTCGACGGTCGGGTTGAACGCCACGCCGTACGTCGAACCGCTGAAATCGACCGGGTTCCCGCCGGCGTCGACGAACGAGGCCGGCGTGCCGACCGGCGTCGCGATCGCGGTGCGGGTCCCGAGGTGGTAGACCTGCACCGTGTTGGCGCCGTCGTTGACGCCGACGGCGTAGAGGTCGTTCGTCTGCGGTCGCACGGCGACACCGACGAGCACGTCGCCGGCGTTCACCCCTGTCACGGGCGTCGCCGTCGCGGTCTGCGGCGCCGTGAGGTCGTAGCTCAGCAGGCTGGTCCCTGGCCCCGAGAGCGAGAACGCGCGGGCGTTTGGGTCAGCCGCGCTGGCGCCTGGCGCGACGGCGAGTCCCGCGATCGTCGCCGCGGCGGCCGCGTACCCGGCGGACCTCCGACGTCTGGGGGTGGCTCGCCGTGTAGGCATCTGAGAACGCTCCGAGTGCTCCATATGGGCCGAGCGTAAGCAGCGAATGCGGCCCAGGAATAAACGAACGCGAACGTTTGCGTGCGCCACGACCCGGCCCTTTCCGGACTCCTTGGCGGCGTACATCGCCAGGTCCGCGCGGTGGAGCATGTCCTCGGCCGTGACGCCAGCGGCGAAATCGGCGACGCCGATCGACGCCGAGACTCGCCCGGACTGCCCATGACCGAAGGCTGCGGCGTTCTCCTGAATCAGCCGCAGCAACGACTCAGCCACGTCGACGGCTCGTTCTCCGCTCTCCTCCGGCAGGATCACCGCGAACTCGTCGCCGCCGAGCCGGGCGACCACGTCGGTCTCCCGCAACCGTTCGCGCAGCGCGCCCGCGACACCGGTGAGGAGCGCATCGCCTGCGGCGTGTCCGAGGGTGTCGTTGACGCCCTTGAACCCGTCGAGGTCGATCATCAGCACCGCGCCGGTCGGCCCGTAGCGCGCGACCCGCGCGGTGTGCTCGGTCAGGCGGGTCTCGAACGCACGGCGGTTCAGCAGCGTCGTGAGCGGGTCGTGCAGCGCGAGGTGCTCGAGCTTGCGCTGGTAGTCGTGGCGCTGCGTCACGTCGGTCACCATCGAGAGGTAGCTCACGAAGTTGCCGTCGTGGTCGTTCTGCCGGGTGCCGCGCACGTGGACCCAACGGATCTCGCCTGTCGGCAGCACGATGCGCGTCTCTTGCTCGTAGGGCTCGCCCGTCTCCATCGTGCGCTGCATCGCCGCCCGCGCCGAGGCGACGTCGTCCGGGTGCGCCATCGCCGTCGCGCGGTCAGTCAGTTCGTCGTCGCGGCTGAGGCCGAAGATGCGGTACGCCTCGTCGTTGGCGAAGGTCACGTGGCCGTCCTCGTCGCGGCTGATCACGCCGGCCGGCATCTCGACGGCGAGCGTGCGAAACCGGTGCTCGCTGGCGCGCACGGCGGCGTCGGCCTCGCGGCGAATCTCGGCGGCGCGCAGTTCGGCCCGGTCGATCTGGCGCACGCTGATCGCTGTAAGGCCGGTGAGCACCGTCGTGAGGATCGCGACGGCGACAGCCAGGCCGGCGCTCTGCGGCAGGCCCGTCGCGTCTTCCCACTGCGGGATGGCGATGGCGACCAGCAGCGGCAGCGCCACCATCACCGGGACGAGCCGCAACGCGAGCCGCGATCCGGAGGTGCGTCGCGCGAGCCACGAGAACGGCGGCAGCTCGGGCCAGAGGCTGAGGAGTCCGACCGCGAGGACGCCGAGGAACAGCAGGGAGGTCGGCGACATGCCGGCGAGCACCGAGTCGCCGGGCCGCAGCCCGATCGCCCAGCCGGTGACGCCCGTGAAGACGATGGCGCCGACGGCCGCGGCCGACAGGTACGACGGCCAGGCGCGGTTGCGTCCGCCGTAGGTGGCGAGCGAGAATCCGACGAGCAGGAAGGCCACGACCGTCGGGAGCGGCGAGATCGCCCCGCCGTCGTTGGAGGTGCTCATCTGGCCTGACGCGATCCTGTCGATCAGGCAGCCGAGCGCGACGAGCAGCACGATCCAGCCAAGCGCGGCGCGCGGCTGCTTGGCATCGCGACCGCGAGCCGCGGCCGCGACGAGACCCGCCCCGGCGACCGCGAACATCGCGCCGGTCGTCACGCGCGGCAACCACGCGTTGTCGGGTGCCGCCCCGGCGAGCCGGATCACGAAGACGAAGACGCCCATCACCGCGGCAGCGGTGCCGGCGATCAACGCGATCGAGCGGCCATCAGCGGCCCAGTGCTGCACGGAGGAACGCGGCACACCTTCGTAGTCGGCATCTGGCGGCCAAACCGAAGCCGAGAACGCCTGGAGCTGCGGGCAGCTCTCACACGTCTCTATGCGCGCGGCCGCCGAGTTGTGACCGGAAGCTGCGCGAGATGCGCCGAACGGCGCAGTGCCAGCGGCTCGACGTCAGCCGGCGCAGGCCGCGTCGCCGCGGGCCCAGGTGCCGTGCGCCTCGCCGTCGGTGCCGACGACGCGGACCGTCTCGATCCACGGTTGGGCGCCGGCGAGCTGGCCGCAGGCGCCGGTGAACGCGCCGGCGCTGCCGGGCGGCAGGTCGGTGTGCACGGTGACGGTGCCGCCGAGGACCGACACGTCCATGACCGACCACTGGTCGCGCGTGCCGGTGGCGATGTAGGACGCGAGCAGCTCGTCGCCGCGTTTGGCGTCGCGAGCCTGCGCGCGCTTTGCCACCTTGCGCTTGGCGGCGGCGACCGCCTCCGCGGCCTCCGCCTCCTGAC
>JAEZDB010000008.1 GCA_023429855.1 Actinomycetes bacterium | reverse complement strand
GAGCGGGCCGCAGCCGTTGAGGTCGCTGATCTTGTAGGTGCCGGCGATCGGGCCGCCGACCAGCGGGCTGAACTCGTCCTGCGTCGAGGTCAGGTTGATGTCGGACAGCTGCTTGGTCTGGCAGTTGTTGCCACCCGCAAGCGGGATCGCCCCGAAGAGCTTGACCTCCTTGACCTTGATCCGGACCTTCGAGCTCGTCTTCAAGACGCCGTCGACCAGCGAGCCGGTCGTCTTCCCCGAGGGCGCGAAGCCGACCTTCGCCGTCACCGGCAGGAACCCGGCAGCGATCAGGCGGCCCGACGTGTCGGCGAGTCGGAGGTCGGCGGTGAACGCGCCGGTGGCGAGCGTCAGCTCAGCGGCAATGCTGCCGCTGAGCTGCAGCGTGCCCTTCGTGAGCGTCTTGAGCTGGGTCGACCCCTTGAGCGCGTAGCCATACTTGACCGGCCCGGGCGGCTGCGTGGCCGGCTCGACCGTGGTCGTCGCGATCCGCGGGCTTACGTTCGTCTCCAGCGCACACGGCACGTTGAACGTCGCCGGGTCGCCGTCGATGTCCTCGTAGGGGTTGCGCGCGATGTCGGTCAGCGGCGTCACCAATCCGGGCACCGGGGTGCCGTCGGGGTAGACGCCGCGCAGGTTCAGCGTGAGGCTGGTGGCGTCGAAGGTCGACGCGCCCGCGGCGGGGAACACGATCGGCGGTGCGGTGCCCGCGAAGTCGAGCGACAGGTACTCCCATGACGGAAGCAGCTGCTCGTACGGGGACGCGCCCAGCGGGATCCGAACCCCGGCACTCGTTCCGTCGGCGAAGCTGGCGGTCAGGCCGAGGGCCGTGCCCTTGCCGGGTTTCTCGGCGTCGGTGACCGACTCCATCCGAAACGGCCCGGTCTCCGGACCGAGCACCGCGGCGAAGCCGTTGACGTCGAGGAAGAGCTTGGCGCTCACCGGCCCGGCGGGCGTCGGCGTTCCTGCCTGCCAAGTCGCAGGCAGGTCGGTCTCGACATCGAACGAAACCGAGCTGGTGCCCGCCAGCGGGAACTTGCACCGGTAGGTGAGCCGCGCATCGCCGTTGCGGCGCAGCGTTCGCACGTAGTTGTATCCGCCGAACTCGCTGAACGCTCCCACGTCGTCGACCGCGTAGACCGTGACGGGGTAGCTCGTGTCGGGCGCGAGGTTCTCAAGCCGGACCGACGTGCCCGTCGTCCTGACGCTCAGGTCGGGATCGCTTTGTCCGCCGTTGCCGCCAACCGACACGAGGTACTCCTTGACCGTGCCGTCGGGGTCGGTCGACGCGTCCCAGGAAAGGTCGGCCGAGGTCTGCGTCACGTTCGCGATGGTCACGCCCGTGACCTTCGTCGGGCCGTCCGACACGATCATCTCGGCGATCCGGGTGAACGCGGCATTCGAATCCCGCACGCAAGGGATCGTCGCCGAGGCAGGGTCGCGGTCGGCGTCGGTGACCGGGTTCCCGAGCGGATCGAGGGTCGGCGTGCGGAAGCGCGGGAGCGCGTTCTGGTCGGCGTCGAGCGCCTTGAGGTTGAGCAGCAGGTTGCCGGCGTTGAACGTCCACTTGCCGTTGACGTTCGGAGCGGGCGCTGAGATGGTGGCGTTCGCGTCGAGGACGACCGGATCCGCGGCAGACCCGTCGAACCGGTATGGCCGCGGGAACAGCGTCATGATCGAGGTGGCGCTCGTGCCGTCGGGCCTGTCGATGCGCAGCCCGATCCCGTTGCCCTTTTCGTCGGCGGCGGGGACGTTGACCTGGGCGAGCCGGTCGATGTCGTCGAGCCGCGCGAGCCACGTCGACGTCTCACTGCTGAGGGTGATCTTGGTGGGTCCGCCGTACGCACCCTCGTACGGGTAGTTCGCCGTGCCCGCCGGGACGTTAAGGGAGAGGTCGACGGTGACCGGCTGGGTCCCGATCTCCGGCCAGGTGCAGAGGTACTCGAGCTTGGCGGTCTGCGCGGCCTGGGCGGGCGCGGCGAGGGCGGCAGCCAGCACCAAGCTGGCGGAGGCGGCGCGGGCCGCGAGGCGGACTGGACGGGACATGAGACTTCCTCGGGTCGACCGGCGTGGGACGGCGGGTCGCAGGATGCAGTGGGGACGCGGCGGGATGAGCGCCGTAGCGTTTCTTACCACAATGTGCGCAGTATGTGGGGGAATTTTTGAAATACCGACACCCCAGACGGGGGACTGCATCGGCCGGCTGCCGAACGACGCCCGGTCAATTGGAATGCGCCACTTGCCAATTTGCGCTACAACAGGGTTATGGCCTTCGCCTCTGATGCTGCCGCCTCGGCCGCGGGTGCGCCCGCCGGGCCGTACCCGCACCTGCTGGAGCCGCTTGATCTCGGCTTCACCACGCTGCGCAACCGCGTCGTGATGGGGTCGATGCACACGGGCCTGGAAGACCGCGCCAAGGATTCGAGCAAGCTGGCGGCGTACTTCGCCGAGCGCGCCAAGGGCGGCGTCGGCCTCATGATCACGGGCGGCTACGCCCCCAGCCGCGAAGGCTGGCTCTCGCCCTTCGGCTCGCGCCTCGCCACCAAGGGCGCGGTCAAGCAGCACCACGAGATCACCGCGGCGGTCCACGATCACGGTGGCAAGATCGCCCTCCAGATCCTGCACGCTGGCCGCTACGGCTACAACCCGTTCAACGTCTCGGCGTCGGCGACGAAGGCGCCGATCAACCCCTTCAAGGCCCGCGCGCTCACGGCCCGCCAGGTCGACAAGACGATCGACGACTTCGCCCGCTCGGCCGTCCTGGCCCGCGAGGGCGGCTACGACGGCGTCGAGATCATGGGCTCTGAGGGCTACTTCATCAACCAGTTCATCTCGGCCGCGACGAACCACCGCACCGACGAGTGGGGCGGCTCGGCGGCGAACCGGATGCGGCTGCCGTTGGAGATCGTCGAGCGCACGCGCGAGGCGGTCGGCCCGGACTTCGTGATCGTCTACCGCCTCTCGATGCTCGACCTCGTGCCCGGCGGGCAGACGTGGGACGAGGTCGTCGAGCTGGCCCAGGGCATCGAGGCCGCGGGCGCGACGATCATCAACACGGGCATCGGCTGGCACGAGGCGCGCGTCCCGACCATCGTGACCTCCGTTCCCCGCGCGGCGTTCACCTGGGTGACGGGCAAGCTGCGGCCGCACCTCTCGATCCCCGTCGTCGCGAGCAACCGGATCAACACGCCCGAGGTCGCCGAGGCGGTCCTCGCTCGCGGCGACGCCGACATGGTCTCGATGGCCCGCCCGCTGCTCGCCGACCCCGACTTCGTGGTCAAGGCCGCCGAGGGGCGCGCCGACGAGATCAACACCTGCATCGCCTGCAACCAGGCGTGCCTCGACCACGTGTTCAAGCGCCAGCACGCGAGCTGCCTCGTCAACCCGCGCGCGGGAAGGGAGACCGAGCTCAACTACGAGCCGGTCGCGGCGGGCGCAGCCAAGCGGATCGCCGTGGTCGGCGCCGGGCCGGCGGGCCTGGCCGCGTCGACGGTGCTCGCGCAGCGCGGCCACACCGTCGAGCTGATCGACGCCGACGAGGCCATCGGCGGTCAGTTCAACCTCGCGCGGCGCGTCCCGGGTAAGGAGGAGTTCGACGAGACCATCCGCTACTTCGGCCGCCAGCTCGAGCTGACCGGCGTCAAGCAGCGGCTTGGTGCGCCGATCACGGCGCAGACGCTCGTCGCCGAAGCGCACGACCACGTCGTCCTCGCGACCGGCGTCACGCCGCGCACGCCGGCCATCGACGGCATCGACCACGCCAAGGTCGTCGGCTACGCCGACGTGCTCACGGGCAAGGTGCAGGTCGGCGAGCGGGTCGCGATCATCGGCGCCGGCGGGATCGGCTTCGACGTCGGCGAGTTCATCACGCACGAGTCGTCACCGACGCTCGACCTGCCCGCGTGGCAGAAGGAGTGGGGCGTCACGGATCCGTCGATCGAGGCGGGCGGCCTCACGAAGGGCGAGCATGCGCCGTCGCCGCGGACGGTCTACCTGCTGCAGCGCAAGACGACCAAGCTCGGCGACGGCCTCGGCAAGACGAGCGGCTGGGTCCACCGCGCTGCGCTCAAGCACAAGGGCGTGGAGTTCATCGGCGGCGCGGCCTACGACAAGGTCGACGACGCGGGCCTCCACGTCACCGTCGACGGCAAGCCGCGGCTGCTCGAGGTCGACCACGTGATCATCTGCGCCGGGCAGGAGCCGCGCCGCGACCTGCACGAGGAACTCGTCGCCGCTGGCGTGAAGACGCACCTGGTCGGCGGCGCCGACGTGGCCGCCGAGCTCGACGCCAAGCGCGCCATCGCGCAGGCCAGCGAGCTCGCCGCCACGCTGTAGCTGAGC
>JAEZDB010000048.1 GCA_023429855.1 Actinomycetes bacterium | reverse complement strand
GCCAAGCGCCGCCCGTGCCCGCTGGCCTCGCGGCTGTCGCCGGCGCCGACCGCGTCGACCTGACCTGGGCGCCGTCGATTGCCGCCGACATGCAGGACTACCGCGTGTGGCGCCAGTTCAGCGCCGGATGGACGCCGATCGCGACGGTTACCTCGCCGGCCGCCGCCGTCACCGGCCTCAGCCCCGACGAGGCCGTCGCGGTGCGGGTCACCGCGCGCGACACCACGGGCGAGGAGTCTGCTCCCTCGGCCGTCTTCAACGCGGCCGCGCTCGCGAGCACCACGCCGGTCGTGCCGACGACGACGGACCCGGGCACACCGGCGCCGGTTCCCGATACCCGGGGGCCAAGCGGCCCCACGCCGCCGGAACCGAGCCCAACCCCTCCGGTCGAGCCCGTGCTGCGCTCGACCCTCTCCCAGCTCAAGATCGCACGGTCCGGCACCCGCGACCGCGGCCTGCGGTTCCGGCTGTCGGGCCCAGGCCGCGTCAGGGTCACCGCGGTTCGCAAACGCAGCGGGCGGGTCCGCGCGCTCAAACGCACCGCCAGCCGCACGTTCTCGGCGGGGTCGCAGTACTTCGCACTCGACCGCGCCACTAGGGGAATGAAGCTTCCCAAGGGCACCTGGCGGGTCACGGTGGTCGGAGAAGTCGGGCGCGGCACGGTCACGATCCGCATCCGTTGACGGCCGCTCGGCCGTCGACTCGGCGCCTCCCGCCTCGGCCGGTCGATGAGCCTGCGTGACGCTACTCCGGTCCGCTCGCTATTCTCTGCGAACCGCACGCCCTCTTAGCTCTGCGGTAGAGCACTTCCATGGTAAGGAAGGGGTCCCGGGTTCAAGTCCCGGAGAGGGCTCTAGGTACGAAGGCTCCGCGCAAGCGGGGCCTTCGTCGTTTTGGGGCTGCGTCGACCAGCCATGGTCCGTCAGCGATGGGCAGGGGAGCGCTGGAACGCCCATTCCGGGTGCGTGACATCGCTCCGGTCGGGGGACAACTGAATGCCGGTGCGCCAGCGCTCCGGACGGCGGGGGCCGAAACCGCCCATAAAACGGCGTTATTCCTCAAATCGGTAGGCGCCGTGGGGTATTCGGCCCAGGCTGCCCGGCCCATCAACCCTTCGGCTAGCTCCCCCCGGACGGCCGATGCACGCCGGTCTAAGGTGCCCCGATGGTGAGGTTGTGAGGAATTCGCGCCAACAAACCAGCCCGCTGGGCCTCGACCTCGGCCGTCGCCCTGGCACATCGAGGGGGACGGCCATCGTTCGCGCCGGACACCCCGCGCTGGACGCTGCGCTTTCGTCGGAAGCGCAGCGGCGCTACACCGCGCGCACCGTCTCCGCCATGCGCGAAGCCACGCAGGTCGCCTCGCCGACCCACGATGCGATGGTCGACGCGCCGGCGACGTCGCTCGGCCGCACTGCCGAGCTGCTGTCGGTCACCCGTGACCGCCAGACCGGCACGGTCACCACGATTCACACGGCGGTCTCCCGCTCGGTGGTGAGCCGCAGCGGTCGCCGCTTCCAGCTTCGCGTCTGGCGCGAGCTGGCCCAGCAGTCCTGGAACTAGCCCGGACGAACCGCCTCCCGGCGGGCACACCACCTGGTCCGACGCTGGTCCAAACGGACCTCCTCATCCGTTCCCACGCGGGTTAGAGTGACGCCGGGGGAGCAGACGGGGTGCGCGAGACGCGCGCACACGGCCGATTCCCGACCGTTTAATGGCATCCCGACCGACCCAGACCACGCACGCCGAGCTCGTCGCGCTCGTGGCTGAGCTGCGCGAAGGCCCCCTCGCTCGCGCGCTGTTCGAAGACCGCCGGCGGTTCATGGGGATCGTCGACCTCGACGGCGAGGTCGTCGCGGTCAACGGCTACGCCACCGTGGACTCGATGATCGTCGAGGAGGAGTACGTCGGCCACCGCTGGTGGGACACGCCAGGCTTCCGCGACGACCCGACCGCCGAGGGCACCTGGCGCACGCGGTTTGCCGAAGCGCTGGCCGCCGGCACGACGCTGCAGTTCGACGACACGTTTCGCTCGTTCGAGGGCCACATCGCGGCGGTCGACGCCGAGGTCAGCGTCATCCGCGCCGACGAGGGCGAAGTGATCGGCTTCGTGGTGCAGGGCACCAACGTCGACCGGGCCCGGAAGACGGAACAGCGCCTCCGCCAGCAGGAGCGGCTCGGGCGGCTCACCTTTTCGCAGAGCTACCAGCTCATGGCGCTGCTCGCGCCCGACGGCACCGTGCTCGACGTCAACGGCGCGGTCGAGCGGCTCGGTCTGCCCCGCGACGCGATCGTGGGCCAAAGCATCGTCGCCCTCGCTGAAGGGGAAGCCGACGGGTCGACGCGCGGGCGCGAGTGGGCCGACCGCATCAAAGCGGTGCAGACCGCGACGCGCCCTCTGCGCTATTCGGAGGTCCGGCCGATCGAAGACGGGCCGCTACGCGCGTTCGACTGCACGCTCACGCCCGTGCGCGATGAAGACACCGGCGTGCTGGAGTACCTCCTCTACGAGGTCCACGATCGCACCGACAGCCACGAGGCCGAGCTGCGCATGCGTCGCAGCGAAGAGCGCCTGCGGTCGTTGGCCGAGGCGGTACCGCAGCTGCTCTGGATCGCGTCGGCGGAGAACGGCGTCGAGTACTTCTCGCCCCGCTGGGCGGAGTTCACCGGCCGGTCGGTCGACGCGCTCCTGGGCGTCGGCTACGTCGACCTGATCCACCCCGACGACCGCGCGACGGCGGCGCAGCCGCCAAAAGTGATCGACGGCTCGGGACCGCCAACGAGGTTTCGTCTGAAGCGTCACGACGGCGAGTACCGCTGGATGGAGGCGCGAGCGCGGGCGGTCGTCGACGACGAGGGCCAGCCGGTGCGGTGGTTCGGCGGGACGCTCGACGTGACCGAGCAGCTCCAGGCCGACGCCGACGCCGGTGCGCAGCGGCAGCAGCTTATGGCGGCCCTCGAGATCGCCGGCCTCGGGCGTTACGTCTTGAACTTCCGCGAGCCCAGCATGGAAGCCGACGAGCGGTTGTGCGAGATCCTCGGGGTCGACGCGACCGAGCTGATGGACCAAGCTGGCCTTGACGGCTTCTTCGCGATGATCGACCCAGATCACCGCGATCGGATCGAGCGCGCGGTCACCGCGGCGATGGTGCCTGGCGGACCGGACTACGACGTGACCTACCCGATGTCGCGTCCGGCGGCCGACGGTCCTGAGCGCCGCTGGGTCGCCGCACTCGGACGCGTCGAGTTCGACGATCACGGGCCGCTGCGCATGGTCGGTGTGCTTGAAGACGTGACCGAGAGCCGGCTCGAGGACGAGGCGCGGGTGCGGCTGCAGAAGCTCGAGGCGATGGGCACGCTCGCCGGCGGCATCGCGCACGACTTCAACAACGTGATCGGCGCCATCCTCTCGTATGCGCGCGTCGCCGAGGCGGAGCTCGCCGCAGGGGCCTCGCCAGCCGAGAGCATCAGCGAGATCGCGCGCGGCGCGCTGCGGGCCGGCGAGCTGACCAAGCGGCTGCTCACGTTCGCGCGAGAGGAACCGGTCGGTCAGTCCGCCCTCGACCTCGGCGACATCGTGCGCGAGGCCACTGCGCTGGCGCGACCCACGCTGCCGCGCGGCACCGAGCTCGAGGTTGCGGTGGCGTCGGGTCTGCCGCCCGTCCTCGGCGATTCGACGCAGCTGCACCAGGTCGTCCTCAACCTCGTCACGAACGCCGGCCAAGCGCTCGCGGGGAGCGAGCACGGCCGGATCGTGGTCTCGGTCGAGCAGGTTGCGCTGGGTGAGCGTCGTCTTGGCGTCGTCGCGCCGCTTGAGCCAGGCGGCTACCTACGGCTGCGCGTCGCCGACGATGGGCCCGGGATCCCCGAAGCGATTCGCGGCCGCGTCTTTGACCCGTTCTTCACCACGAAGGGACCGAACGAAGGCACCGGCCTGGGACTGGCCGCCGTCCACAGCATCATCCGCAATCACGGCGGGGTGATCGCCGCCGAACACTGCCCCACCGGCGGCGCCATGCTCACGGCCTACCTGCCGGTCCAATCGGCGCCCGAAGCTCCGGCGGCGATGCCGCAGTCTGTGCAGCCCGCCAGTGCCGGGCAGTCCGTCGCGCGGGTGCTGTTCGTCGACGACGAGGAAGCGCTTGTGCGACTGGCCTACCGCGCCATGCCGTACTGCGGCTGCGAAGTCACCGGGTTCACCGATCCGGTCGCCGCCGCCGAGGCGTTCACCGCCGACCCGGCGGCGTTCGACGCCGTCGTCACCGACCTGTCGATGCCTGGGCTGACGGGTCTTGAGCTGACCCAACGTGTGCGCGCGCTCAGTGCCGATATCCCCGTGGTGCTCACCTCCGGCTACATGGCCACCGAGGACCAAACCGACGCAGAGCGTCACGGCGTGAGCGCGATCCTGCCCAAGCCGTGCTCGATCGACGACCTCGCGGCAGAGGTCCTGCGCCTGCTGGCCCGGTAGCGGGCCGAGGGCGAGCTACCGGAGCAGGCCCTTGCGCATCGCGGTGGCCACGGCGGCGGCCCGATCCGACACCTCGAGCTTGCGGTACAGGCTTTCGAGGTGCGACTTGACGGTCGAGGGGCTCAGGTGGATGGCGGCGGCGATCTCAGCGACGCTGGAGCCATCGGCGATCTGTGCGAGGACCTCGCGCTCGCGGTCGGTGAGGACCGGCCGATCTTCGCGGCGGCGGTTGCGCACCTCGCCCGCGAGCAGAGCCTGCACTTCGCCGCCGAGCACCGTTTTGCCGGAGGCGACCTCGAGCAGGGTGGCAACGAGCGCTTCGGGCTCGATGAGCTTCGACAACACGGCAGCGGCGCCCAGCTCGACGGCGCGATACACCTGGTCGCTGTCGAGGTTGCCGGTCAGGATCACGACGCGGGTGCGGACGTCCTCCTGCGAGAGGGCGTCGAGCAGCTGCAGTCCGTCGAGGCCCGGCATGTGGAGGTCGACGACGGCGACATCGGGCTCGAGCGCCGTGATCCGGTCGAGCGCCTCGCGCCCGTCGGACGCGAGCCCGACCACGGCGAGCTGCGGATTCAGGCGGACGACCCGCTCGACGCTAGAGCGGTAGAGCGGGTGATCGTCGGCGATGAGCAGGCGAACCTGTGCGTCGTGCATCGCAGCGCAGTCAACCACGTCGCGCGGCGTTCCGCACCAGTTGGTGGACGCCTGGCAAGTGTTGCACCGGTTTGGCCAGTCAACCGGTTTGGTCCGCTGCCGGACCCGAGGTCGCGAGCGGAACGGCTAGTCGAGCGAGTCGGCGGCGCTCATCCTGCGCAGCCGGTCGGCGATCGCCGCCGCACGGCGTGAGGCGGCGAGCACCTCAGACAGGTCGCGCGACTGCTGGCTCCCTGAGGGAGCCTCGGTGGCCGCCAGCGTCGTGTAGTTGATGATCACGCCGAGCAGGTTGTTGAAGTCGTGCGCGAGCTCGCCAGCGAGCGTGGCGACGTCCTGCGGCACGCTCGCGCCGTGCCCGGTCCCGAGCACGATGAGGTCGTGTGCGCCGACGTCGCACTGGATCGGCGTGCGGTCGATCGTGGGCTTGGCGGCGGTCAGCGTTTCCAGGTGCTGCTGCAGGTGGACGCGGTCGGCGTCGCCATCGGACGACAACAGGGCCGTTGCGAGGCTGCTCGTCGCGACGACGAACCCGTCGTCGTCGGTCACGACGACGGGAATCGGAAGGTGCTGCACGACGTGCGTGAGGGACTGAAGCGGAATCACGGAGAAGAGGGCTGGCCACCGTCGATTTTGACGGTGGACCGGAAACCCGTGGCTGAAAGTGCGGCCAGACTTCGTGGGCCGTTCGGCCTAGGCCGTTTGGCGCGCCCCACTGGCACGGGAGAATCTGCGATCGACCGATGGCAGCCCTGCGAAAGTTCGCAATCCTGCTTGCAGATCAGGTTCAGCCAGTGCTCCACTCGATCCCCCGCGGATCTTCCCCCGGCTCCGCCGAGTAGCGCACCGGCCTTCGGAACATGAACCTGACAGAGCTGCGCCGGCGTCGAGCGCGCTCTTCGCCGCACGGCGGCGGTGCGAGAACCCCCTGTCTCGCGCCGCCTCCGGCGGCGGCGCGGACGCTTCCCGTTGGCGACCGGCCTCCGGCCCGAGTTCGAGCGGTGCGGCCCGTATCGTGGCTGGCACATGCCCGACGAATCCGCCTCCGCCGCTGACCCGCTTGTGCCGTCGGCGATCGCGCAGGCGCAGGTGCGGCTCGCTGCCGTCGTCCGGCGCACGCCGCTTGAGCGCAGTGAACGTCTGCAGACGCTCGTCGGCGTGCCGGTGCTGCTCAAGCGCGAAGACATGCAGGAGTGCCGCTCCTACAAGGTGCGCGGCGCCTACAACCTCATTGCTTCGCTGACCGATGCCGAGCGGGCACGCGGCGTGGTGTGCGCGAGCGCCGGCAACCACGGCCAGGGGCTGGCCTTCGCCTGCCGCGCCCTGCGGATTCGGGGACGCGTCTACCTGCCGAGCAACACGCCGCGGCAGAAGCGCGAGCGCATTGCGGCGATCGGTGCCGAGTGGGTCGAACTCGTCATCGGCGGGCGCACCTACGACGAAGCCAGCGCCGCCGCTGCTGCCGACAGCGCTGCGACGGGAGCCGTGGCGGTGCACCCGTTCGACGATCTGCGGACGATCGCCGGGCAGGGCACGGTCGGTTCGGAGCTGCTCGCGCAGGCCACCGACCAAGGGGAGGCGATCAGCACGCTCATCGTCCCGGTCGGCGGCGGCGGTCTGCTTGCCGGGATCGCGACCTGGGTTCGCGCGCACGCACCGCAGATTCGCCTCGTCGGCGCCGAGCCGGCTGGCGCGGCCAGCATGCGCGCCGCGCTCGCCGCAGGCGCGCCGGTGCGCCTCGACGCGTTCGACACGTTTGTCGACGGCGCCGCGGTCGGTCGCGTCGGTGAACACTCGTTCGCGGTCGTCCGCCAGCTCGTCGACGAGGTGGTGGCGGTACCGGAGGGTGCGATCTGCACGGAGATGCTCGACCTCTACGCCACCGAGGGTGTGATCGCGGAGCCGGCAGGAGCCCTCGCGACGGCGGCGCTTCGCCAGCTCGCGGCCGCCGGTCAGCTGGAGTCGAGCGACGCCGGCGCCGTGGCCTGCATCGTCTCGGGTGGCAACAACGACGTGTCGCGCTATGCCGAGATCGTGGAACGCTCGTTGCTCCACGAGGGGCTGCGGCACTACTTCCTCGTCACGTTCTCGCAGGAGCCCGGCGCCCTGCGGGACTTCCTCGATGCCGTGCTCGTGCACGGCGAAGACATCGTCGCCTTCGAGTACGTCAAGAAGAACAACCGCGAGACCGGGCCAGCGCTCGTCGGCATCGAGCTCGAGCAGGCCGCCGACCTGCCGGCGCTGCTCGAGCGTCTGGCATCCAGTCCGCTTGAGGTGGAACAGATCCCGCCAGGGTCGCCGCTCTTCACGTTCCTGCTCTAGCGGCGGGCGCCCGATCCGTCGAGAAACCGGAAGCGAGGACCTGAGAGGCGCGCCAGGCTGGGAGCATGGAGCGATGGCGCCCGCGCTCCACGCCCTCTCGCACGAGCTTGCGTTCACGCCGCCGTTGTTCCCGGACAACCTGTTTGGGCACCTCGTCGCCACAGCGGTGCCGGGCGTGGAGGAGTGGCGCGGCGGCGCCTACCGCCGCACGGTGCGCTTCGCGGGCGGCAGGTACGGGATCCTCGCGCTCCTGCCGCCGCAGAGCGCTGCCGCGTCGACCGTGGAGGCACGCCTGCTGCTCACCGATCCGGCCGATGCGCCTGCTGCGCTCGGGGTCGCCCGGCGCCTGCTCGACCTCGACGCCGACCCCGCCGCGATCGACGCGGTGCTCGGGGCCGACCCGGCACTCGCGCCGCTGGTGCGCGCCGCGCCAGGGCGACGCGTCCCCGGCGTGGCCGACGGTGCTGAGATGGCGGTTCGCGCGGTACTCGGGCAGCAGGTCTCGACCGCGGCGGCACGCACCCACGCCGGCCGGCTCGTGGCGGCCGCCGGCGTATCGGTCGACGACCCCGAAGGCGGACTGACTCACCTGTTCCCCGAACCCGCGGCCGTGGCTGCAGAAGCCGAGCGGGGCGACCGCGCGGTCCTGGCGTTCCCAGCGACCCGTCTGCGGACCCTGCGTTCGCTGGCTCAGGCGCTGGCCGCAGGCGCCGTCCCAGCGCTGCAGCCCGGAGCCGACGCCGAGTGCGTGCGCGCTGCCCTTGGCGAGCTGCCCGGCTTCGGCCCGTGGACCATCGAGACGATCCTCATGCGCGCCCTCGCCGACGGCGACGCCTTCATCCCCACCGACCTCGGCATCCGACAGACCGCTCAGGCCCTCGGGCTGCCGCACACGCCGGCGGCGCTCACCGCGCGGTCGCAGGCGTGGCGGCCCTGGCGCGCCTACGCGGTGCAGCACCTCTGGGCCACGGGCGCGCACGCCGTCAACGTGATGCCTGGCAGCTGAGCCCTCGGGCGCGACTCAGCGGGCGCCGGCCGTCTCCTCGGCGAAGAGCTCGGCCATACCGGCGTCGAAGTCCTCGACGGCCGTGAACCCGAGGACGTCGGCGGCGCGGGTCGCGTCGGCGAAGACGTGCCGGACATCGCCGAGGCGGAAGCCGGCGGTGACCTCGGGCGCGGCAACGTCCAGGCCAGACGCCGCATGCAGCGCCGCGGCCATGTCGAGCACGCTCCGCGGGGTGCCCGAACACACGTTGAACGGGCCAGGCACGGCGGTTTCGGCCGTCAGGGCGCGCACGTTGGCGCGGGCGATGTCGCGCACGTGCACGAAGTCCCGCAGCTGGCCGCCGTCTTCGAACACGCGCGGCGGGCGGCCCGCCGCCAATTCGCTGGCGAACAGCGAGGCGACGCCCGCATAGGGCGTGTCGCGCGGCATCCGCGGGCCGTAGACGTTGTGGTACCGCAGCGAGGTCACCGGAACGCCCGTCTCCCGCGAGAACGCCGCGGCGAGGTGCTCCTGGTGCAGCTTCGTGGCGGCGTAGACGTTGCGCGGGTCGACTGGCGCGCCCTCTGGCACCGGCTCGGCCGTCAGGGCGCGGCCGCACACCGGACAGGGCGGCTCGAACTCACCCGCTTCGAGGGCTGCGCGCTCGCGGGGCCCCGGCCCGACGAGGCCGTGTTCAGCGCACCGGTAGCGCCCCTCGCCGTAGACGACCATGCTCGACGCGAGGACGAGCCGGTCGACCGTGCCGAGCCGCGCGATGGCCTGCAGCAGCACGGCCGTACCGAGATCGTTGTGCGAGGCGTAGTCCGCGATGTCGTCGAGGTCGACGCCGAGGCCGACCATCGCCGCCTGGTGGCAGACCGCCGTAACGCCGTCGAGCGCCGACGTGACCGTGGCAAGGTCGCGGACGTCGCCGAATCGGACCTCGACGCCAGCCGGGACAGGCCAGGTCGGAGCCTGATGGTCGAGTACGCGCACCGCGATCCCGGCCTCGGCCAGGGCATCGACGATGTGCGATCCGATGAATCCGGCTCCCCCGGTGACCAGCAGCATCCGCCCACCGTACCCACGCCAGCGCCAGAACTCACGGCCCTGCCCGGCTACGTTCGTAACATTTCACCGTTTCGCTTGACGAGTGCTCAAGGATGGTTGACGTGCCAGATCTCGTGCTCCCCGTGCTCAATGAAGCCGAGGCCATTCCGTGGGTCCTCGAACGGGTCCCGGCGGGATTCACGCCAATCGTCGTCGACAACGGCTCGACCGACGGCTCCGCCGAGGTCGCGGCGCGGCTCGGCGCGCGCGTCGTGACCGAGCCGCAGCCCGGGTTTGGCGCCGCGTGCTTTGCCGGCCTCACCGCGGCGACCGCCGACGTCGTCTGCTTCATGGATTGCGACGCGTCGCTCGACCCGCGAGAGCTCCCGCGCGTCGCTGGGCCCGTCTCGTCGGGCGAGGCCGACCTTGTGCTCGGTCGACGGCGCCCCACCGAACGGGCAGCGTGGCCCGCGCACGCGCGCGCGGCCAACGGCGTGCTCGCTTGGCAGCTGCGCCGGCGTGCGGGCGTGCCGCTCCGCGATCTGGGTCCTATGCGCGCCGCCCGCCGCGAGGCGCTGCTCGGCCTCGGTATCGTCGACCGCCGGTTCGGGTGGCCGCTGGAGATGGTGCTGCGAGCCGCCGAGCAAGACTGGCGGATCGACGAGGTCGAAGTCGGCTACCGGCCGCGCGTCGGAACGAGCAAAGTCACCGGGACGGTCCGCGGCACCGTGCGCGCCGTCCGCGACATGGCCGGGGTGATGTCGTGAGCGTGGCGCTGATCGTGATCGCCAAGGCGCCGGTCGCAGGGCGCGTCAAAACCCGGCTGTGCCCGCCATGTACGCCGGCGCAAGCAGCGCTGCTGGCGGAGACGGCGCTCGTCGACACGCTGGACGCCGTGGCGCAGACGCCGGCAACGCGGCGCGTCTGCGTGCTCGACGGCGAACCCGGTCCTTGGCTGCCGGCCGGGTTCGAGGTGATCGCCCAACGCGGCGCCGGCCTCGACGAGCGCCTCGCCGCGGCCTTCGCCGACGTCGCCGAGCCGGCGTTCCTCGTCGGCATGGACACTCCGCAGCTCACCCCGGTCCTGCTGACAGACGCGGTCGACGCGCTGGAGTCGCCGGGCATCGAGGCGGTCCTCGGCCTGACCGACGACGGCGGCTACTGGGGAATCGGTCTGCGTCGCAGTTGGGACGCGCTGTTCGTCGGTGTCCCGATGAGCCAGGACGACACCGGAGCGCTCCAGCGTTCACGCCTCGAACAGGAGGGGCTCGTCGTCGACGTGAGCCTGCCGCAGCTGCGCGACGTCGACCACATCGCCGACGCGTACGCCGCGGCGGCCCTCGCGCCGCACAGCCGATTTGCCCAGATGCTTGCTGGGCTCCCGCTCGGAGTCATGGCATGAGCGCGTTGCCCTGGACGATGTACGAATCGGCGCTGGAGGGTGGTGCCACGCTCACCGCTCGCCACGCCGACGGCGTGACTGAGCTCCTGGCCGTCGGCCGCTGGCTCGCCGACGCCGACCCGGTTGACGAGCGCCTGGTCGATCGTGCGCGTGGGCCGGTGCTCGACGTAGGCTGCGGCCCCGGACGCCATGTCCACGCGCTCGTGCGGCGGGGTATCGCCGCGCTGGGTCTCGACGCCTCGCCGCTGGCGGTCCGCATCGCGAGCGAGCGCGGCGCCGAAGCCGTCCTCGGCGACGTCTTCACGCACGGCCTCGAGCTTGGGGTCTGGGAGACGGTGCTGCTGCTCGACGGCAACCTCGGCATCGGCGGCGACCCGCAGGCGCTGCTGCGCCGAGTGGCTGAGTTCCTCACGCCCGGCGGCGCCGTGCTCGTTGAGACCGACGCCCCTGGTGGCGGTGCGCGCGCCGTGCCAGTGCGGCTCGAGCGCGGCGAGGACGTCTCGATCTGGTTCCCCTGGGCACGCGTCTGCAACGACGCCATCTCCGACATCGCCGCAGGGGCTGGACTTCGCTGCGTGGACCGCTGGGCCGACGAGGGCCGCTGGTTCGCGGAGCTTCGATGCGCCTGATCCCCGAGGAGCCGCCGCCCGGCCCCGCACGGCCGGGGTTCTGGCGGAGTCCGGTCCGCAGCACCTGGCTCACGACCGTCATCGGCCTGGCGCTGCTGGCGACGATCACGATCGTCTCAGCCACCGGCTTTCTCTCGCACGCGGCGTACCAGCCCGATCTGGGCCGTAACGCGTTGATCCCCCGTGGCGACGACTTTCAGCCGTTCGTGATCTCGTGGCCGACGTCGCCGAGCTGGCTGTATGCGTTTACGCAGGGTGCGCACGTCACGCTCGGCTTCGTCCTCGTGCCGCTGCTGCTCTTCAAGCTGTGGTCCGTCATTCCCAAGCTGTTCGCGTGGCCGCCGCCGACGAAGCCGTCGGAGCTACTCGAGAAGCTCGCGAACCTGTTGCTGGTCGGTTCAGCGTTCTTCCAGGTGCTGACGGGCCTGACGAACGCCCAGCTCTACTACCCCTGGCACTTCAACTTCGTCGTCGCGCACTACTACGGCGCGTGGATCTTCACCGCCTCGGTGGTGTTCCACGTGATTACGCGCGTCCCCGTGATGCGTGAGGCCCGGCGCACCCGCCACGAGGTGCTGGGCATGGCCGACGACCCCCTGCGGACGCCCAACCCCGGCCCGACGACGATCACGCGCCGCGGCGTGCTGGGCTTGCTCGGCGGCGCGACAGGCGCCGTGTTTCTCACGACGGTCGGCCAGTCGGCTGGCGGCCCGCTCCGTCAGATCGCCGTGTTTGGGCCTAGGGGAAGGGGCGAGGGGCAGGACGGGACGTTCCCCGTGAACAAGACGGCGAAGGTCGCGGGCATCACGCCGGAGATGGTCGGCGACAGCTGGCGGCTCACGGTGCGTGGCGGCGGCCGCGAAGTGCAGCTGACCCGCGCCGATCTGCAGGCGATGACGCAGCGCACCGAGGACCTCCCGATCGCCTGTGTCGAGGGGTGGTCGAGCATGCAGACGTGGACCGGCGTGCGCCTCAGCGACCTGGCGGCGCTCGTCGGAGCAACCGACCCCGCGACGATGCACGTGGTCTCGCTGCAGCCGCGCGGCGCCTTCAAGCAGACGACCATCGGCCGCCGGCAGGTGGCCGACGACCGGTCGCTGCTCGCCCTGCAGGTCGCAGGCGCTGACCTCTCGATGGACCACGGGTACCCGGCCCGGCTCATCGTGCCGGCGCTCCCGGGTGTGCACAACACCAAGTGGGTCGCGACCGTGGAGTTCGCGTGACCCGCCCTCAGCCCATGACGACCCTGCGCAACGCCTATGGTGCGGGACCGCTGCACCTGCTCGGACACGTCCTCGTGATCGGCATCGCGGCGTGGGCGCTGTCGATCATGTTCCGCGCGCCGTTCGCCCCGCAGCCGCTGAACCTCGTCCTCTGGCTCCTCGGCGGGGCCGTGCTCCACGACCTCGTGTTCCTGCCGGCCTACAGCGCCGTGAACGTCGGACTGACTCGCGTCGCCGGTGCGACGCCCGCGATCAACTACGTGCGCGTGCCCGCCGTGGTCGCTGGGATCCTCTTCCTCGCGTTCTTCCCGCGGATCACGAACCGCCAACCCGGCAACTTCGAGCGCGCGCTGGGCCACGCGCCGCCCGACTACCTCGGCCGGTGGCTGCTGATCACGGCGTTGCTGTTTGCCGGATCGGCCGTGATCTGGGGCGTTCAGCGCTTGCGTCATGCGTCGAGCGCGTGACGCAACGTGGCGGCTAGCGGTCGGCCGATGCCGGGTCTGCGAGTACCTGCAACTGGCCGTAGCGGCGACCCGTAACGGCGACGTCGCCGGTGGCCGTGTCGACCGCCACGGTGTCGGCTTGGCGCACGGTCGGCAGGCGCTGGAGGATGTGCGGCCGTCCGTGGGCGCCGAGCTCGAGCAGCTCGTTGCGTGCGGTGAGCGTCACCCAGAGTCGACCACGCTCAGGGTCGATGGCGATCCCGTACGGGGCGCCGGCGATGTAGACGCGTCGACTGAGGCGCAGCGTGCGCCCGCCCTCCCCGACGCGGAACACCAGCAGGGCGTCGCCGTCGGTGTCGGCGACGAAGCACGGACCGAGCGGCGCACACACGACGTGGGTCGGTCCGACACCTGCCGGGGCGACGGCGCGGCGCTCGAGGGTCTTCGCATCGAAGATCTCAAGGACACGTTCGCGCACCGAGACCACCGCGATGAGCGAGCCGCCGCGCAGGGTCGTAACGCCACCCGGCTGCGTCGCGACGGAGATCGTTCGTTCTACCTTGCCGCTAGCGTCGGCAACCGTGAGCGTGTTGCCGCGCTCGTCGCCGACGGCGATCCGGCTACCGGCGATCGCGGCGAGGTCGTGCGGGTGGTCGCCGGTCGCGAACTCGGCGGCAACCCGTCCCGAGGGCAGGTCGACCGCGAGGGCGCGTCGACCGGTCTCGGCGGGTACGAGGACTTGGGTGCCGGACGGCGTGGACCGCAGCGACAGGTGGCGCGGGGCCCCTGGCAGCGGCACGTCGCGCACGAGGCCCGGCGCAGCGCCTTTGCCGTCACGCCGCAGACGCATGATCCGCAGTCGGTCGGGGTTGCGCAAGGCGACCGCGGCAAGGTGCGTGCGCGGGTCGATCACGACGCCCTCGGGCATGCCGCCGACCTGCAGCACGGTGCCCGCGGGGGGCTGCGTCAGCTCCGGTCCCCGTGCGGGCTCAGCCGCGGGGGGCAGCTCTTGAATCGTCGCCGACCCACACGCGGCGAGAACCGCCGCCGCGGTGAGGAGCGCGGAGCCCGCACCGACCCGGCGCGTAAGTCGAGCGTCATGGGTATGGGGCTCCGGCCGCATAAGGTGAGCATCGCATGACCGTGGCTGCCCCAGCGCGAACCGACGAACGAGTTTCGCGAATCGTCATTGGCCTGGCCGCCCTGCTGGCGCTGGTCGTGGTCGGGATCGGGCTGATCTGGCGGTGGCGCGGCCTGTCGCTGGGCACCGCCACTGAGCCGTTCGTCTCGGGGTGGGCGCCCGACGTCGAGCCGCTCGGACTGGCAGCGGCGCTGCTGGCCGGCGCGGTCTTCCTGGTCGCCGGTCCGCGCTTGGCGGCGGTCCGATGGTCGCCCGGCCTGATCGCGGTGGCGCTCTACGCGCTCGCGATCGGCACGGGGCTCGCGTTCAATCTGGTGCGCGAAGGCGTCACGGGTTGGAGCCATATCTACGATCTCGAGGGCGGCCTGAGCCAGTCCCACGCGATCAACGAGTACCTGCCAGGGCTGCCGACGCTTGAGCACGGCGTGCGCAACTACCTCGATCGGTTTGCGGAGGTCGTCCCCTCGCAATCGGTGAACGTGGCTGGCCATCCGCCCGGGCCGCTCTTGGTCGTGCACTGGCTCGGGATCACCTCGGCCGGCGGTCTTGCGACCCTGGTGATCGCGGTCGGCGGCCTCTGCGCGCCGCTCGCCTACCGGCTTGGGTGGACGCTCTCGGGCGACGAGCCGACCGGTCGCATCGCGGGCCTGCTCTGCGCTGCGTCGCCCCTCACGCTGCTCTTCGGCGTGACCTCGTTCGACTACGCGTTCGCGGCCTGCGGAGCGCTCGCGGCCTGCGGCCTTGTCGCCCGCAGCTGGCGCTGGAGAACGTTCGGTCTGGTGGCCTTTGCCGGCGCGTCGATGATGACGTGGGCGCTGCTGGGGGTCGGTGCGTGGGCGGCGCTGGTGGTGTGGCGCCGCGACGGGTGGCGCCCTGCGATCGTCCTCGCGGCGCTCTGCGGGGTCGCGGTCGCCGTGCTGCAGGGGGCGATCGCCCTGCGCTACGGCTACGACCCGATCGGGACGCTGCGCGCGACGGAGCAGGTCTACCGCGACTCGCTCGCGCAGGTGCGGCCGTACTGGTTCTGGGTGCTTGGTTCGCCGGTGGCCTGGGGTGTGCTCCTCGGGCCGGTCATCGTCGCGGCCGTGCTGCGCGGCGTCGTGGCCGGCCGCGCCGCCGCCGTCGCCGTCGCGGTCGTCGTGGTCGTGGCCGCGCTGGGGGGGTTGACGAA
>JAEZDB010000038.1 GCA_023429855.1 Actinomycetes bacterium | reverse complement strand
GGCGCAGGGCCACATCGGGCTCGGGTCGCTGATCGCGCGGTTCGACGCGATGGGTGGCTCGCTGCGTATCGCGTCGAGCGGCGATCGTGGCACCGAGGTGACCGCGACCTCGCCGCCGGAGGCCTAGACGCGTTCGCTGACCGACAGTGCCGCGTTGATCGCGTGGACGCGGTCCTTCGCGTCGCCGAACAGCATCTGCGTGTTGTCGCGGAAGAACAGCGGGTTCTGCACGCCGGCGTAGCCGGAGGCCATCGAGCGCTTGAACACGATCACGTTCTCGGCTTCCCACACGTGGAGCACCGGCATGCCGGCGATCGGGCTGCCCGGGTCTTCTGAGGCGGCCGGGTTGACGGTGTCGTTGGCGCCGATCACAAGTACGACGGTGGTCTCGTCGAAGTCGTCGTTGATCTCGTCCATTTCGAGCACGATGTCGTACGGCACCTTCGCCTCGGCGAGGAGCACGTTCATGTGGCCCGGCAGGCGGCCGGCGACGGGGTGGATGCCGAAGCGCACCTCGACACCCGCGTCGCGGAGCTTGCGGGTCATGTCGGCGACGCCGTGCTGGGCCTGGGCGACGGCCATGCCGTAGCCCGGGGTGATGATCACGGACTTCGCGCTCTTGAGGAGCTCGGCGGCGCCCTCGGCGTTGATCTCGCGGTGCTCGCCGTAGTCGACGTCGTCGCCGGCGGGGGCTTCGATGCCGAAGCCACCGGCGATCACCGAGATGAACGAGCGGTTCATCGCCTCGCACATGATGTAGCTGAGGTACGCACCGGAGGAGCCGACGAGCGCGCCGGTGACGATGAGCAGATCGTTCCCGAGCAGGAAGCCGGCGGCAGCGGCGGCCCAGCCCGAGTACGAGTTGAGCATCGAGACGACGACCGGCATGTCGCCACCGCCGATGGAGGCCACGAGGTGCCAGCCCAGGAACAGCGCCAGGGCCGTCGCGAGGATCACCGGCACGATGCTCGGGGCCACCACGAACCAGACCGTGAGCGCGGCGAACACGATCAGCGAACCGACGTTGATCGCGTTCTTGCCAGGCAACATCAGCGGCTTGGAGTCGATCTTCCCCGAGAGCTTGCCGTAGGCGACGACCGAACCGGTGAACGTGACGGCGCCGATGAAGATGCCGATCACGACTTCGGCGTGGTGGATGCCGAGGGTGCCGAGCGCGTCGAGCGCCCGCCACTCCTCGCCGTTCTCCTGGTTCTCCACGAGGAGGAACCCGTTCCAGCCCACGAGCACGGCGGCGAGGCCGACGAAGCTGTGAAGGAGGGCAATGAGCTCGGGCATGCCGGTCATCTCGACGATGCGGGCTCGCCAGAAGCCGATGGCGGCGCCGACGCCGAGGGCGGCGACCATGAGGATCAGGCCGGTGGTCTCGATGTCGGCGTCGACGGAGAGCCAGATCGTCGCGACCAGCGCGAGCGCCATGCCGGCCATGCCGTAGCGCAGGCCGACCTTCGCGGTCTCGTGCTTGGAGAGTCCGGCGAGCGACGCGATGAAGAGGAGCGCAGCGACGATGTACGCCGCCTGCGCGGGGACGGTGACGGAATGAGACATGCCCTAGCTCCGGGAGAACATGGCGAGCATGCGGCGTGTCACCGCAAAGCCACCGAAGATGTTGATGCTCGCGAGGAGGATCGCCACGGTCGAGACCGCCGTGATCAGGTCGTCGCCGTGCCCGATCTGGATCAGGCCGCCGACGACGATGATGCCCGAGATCGCGTTCGTCACCGACATGAGCGGGGTGTGCAGCGCGTGGTGCACGTGCCCGATCACGTAGTAGCCGATCACGATCGCCAGCGCGAACACCGTGAGGTGCGGTACGAGCGTGGGCGGGGAGATCGCGACGAGGCCGAAGAACGCGGCCGCGCCGGTCAGGACCAGCGTCAGGCGCTTGCCGTCTGACATCGGCTCCTTCGGCGGGGCCACCTCGGCCGCGGGCTTCGCGGCTGCCGGAGCCGGCGCGGCTGAGACCTGTACCTCCGGCGGCGGCCAAGCGAGCTCCCCGTCGCGGACGACGGTGATGCCGCGCTGGACGACGTCGTCCCAGTCGAGCACGAGGACGCCGTCCTTCTCGGGCGTCATCAGCTTCAGCAGGTTCACGAGGTTCGTGCCGTAGAGCTGCGAGGCCTGGGCGGGCAGGCGGCCCGCAAGGTCGGTGTAGCCGAGGATGGTGACGCCGTTGTCGGTGACGACGGCCTCGCCCTTCACGGTGCCTTCGACGTTGCCGCCGTTGGAGGCCGCCATGTCGACGATCACTGAGCCCGGCTTCATCGACGCGACCATCTCCTTGGTGATGAGCGTCGGAGCAGGCCGGCCCGGGATGAGGGCCGTGGTGATGATGATGTCGACGTCGGTCGCGAGCTCGGCGTAGAGCGCCGCTGCCCGCGTGTTGTAGTCGTCCGACATCTCCTTGGCGTAGCCGGTGGCCGACACCTCGACCTCTTCGGACTCGACCGAGAGGTACTCGCCACCGAGCGACTTGACCTGATCGGCGACTTCGGGGCGCGGGTCGGTCGCGTAGACGATGGCGCCGAGGCTGCCAGCAGCGCCGATGGCCGCGAGGCCCGCCACGCCGACGCCGGCGACGAGGACCTTCGCGGGGTTGACCTTGCCGGCGGCCGTGACCTGGCCGGTGAAGAAGCGACCGAAGCTGTGGGCGGCCTCGACGACGGCGCGGTAGCCGGCGATGTTCGCCATCGACGAGAGCACGTCGAGCGACTGCGCGCGCGAGATCCGCGGCACGGCGTCCATCGAGAGCGCCGTGATCGGGCGGGTCGCGAGGTCGTCGACCATCGCCTGGTCCAGGCGCGGTGCGAGGAGGCTGATGAGGGTCGCGCCCTTCTTGAGGCCGTCGAGCTGCTCTTTGGTCGGCGCGTTGACGCCGAAGACGATGTCGGCCGAGAGCGCGTCACCGATGGTGGCGCCTGCTTCGACGTAGGCCTCGTTCGTGAAGTCCGCGGCCTCGCCCGCGCCGGCTTCGACGACGACCTCATAGCCCAGTTTGAGGAGCTGCACGACGGTCGCGGGAGTCGCGGCGACGCGTGTCTCCCCGGCCTGTGCCTCCTTCAGCACTCCGATCAACAAACTGTGGGCTCCTGGAAAACGTCGAGAACAGAGGGAATTCCCAGACCGCGCGCGTCCCTAGTTCCAGCCCTGAGCGCCGGCTCTGGAAACCGTTGCTCGATGCCGCTGAAACCGATCAACACACGCAGAGACCGCGAAAGGTATCGATCCGGACGCTCCGGAAGGCGCTCGCCCTACCGTGCGTTCAGTCCACTTCCACAATCGCCGACGGGCCTGGCGCGGCTCTGAAGCAGGAATTCCCCTGCAAAACCACGATTCGGTGGCTTCGGAACCATCACGCGATCTGTCGATCGAACCAACGGTTCAAACAGCGGTCACCGCGGTGCACGGCTGACGGCTGAGCGGCTGGGGCCCCGGTCGTGGAGGGCGTCGCTGGGACGGCGCCTTGGCGTTCTGCGGCGGCGGACCTGAGCGGGCGGCGCAGTCAGCGGGCCAGCCGCCCCGCGGGCGGGGCGGGTTGGGGGGAGTTGGTGGAGGGGGGGGTGGGGCTGGGCGGGCGGCGCGGGG
>JAEZDB010000306.1 GCA_023429855.1 Actinomycetes bacterium | reverse complement strand
GCGTAGCGCTCGGGCGACTCGAGCAGGTCGCAGAGCTCGCGCAGCTCGTCGACGGCGGTCGGGGTGCCGGCGACGTCGGCGAAGGTCGTCACGCGCGCCGGCCCACGCGACTTGCCCCGGCCGCGCCACTTGGAGAATTGGCTGATTTCGTCGCCGCTCTGCGCGAGGCGCGCAAACAGCGTGAACAGCACGACGAGGAACAGGATCGGCAGCAGGACCTGCACGATGATCCGCAGGGCCTGCTTGCCGCTCTGCGGATCGATCGTGAGCGGCGTGACCGGCGCCTTCGCGAACGCCGCCGCGACCTGCTCGGTGTTGCCGCCGTTGGCCGCGAGCCCGGAGAACAGCTGGCGCCCGTCGCGGGTGACGACGACGAGCTGGTGGTCGAAGTCGAGCTGCGTGCCGGCCTTGACCTGGCCGGCGTTCACGAGTCCGAGCGTCGTGGTGATCGGCGTCTCGGTGCCCGGCGAGCCGGCCGTCGTGGAGCCGAGCAGCAACGCGAACGTCACGGCCAGGACGGCGACGGTCGCGAGGAGAAACGCCAGCACAGGGTCGACGTTCGGGGTTGCGCTCGCGCGCGGGCGTGGGATTCGGGGCATCGCTGCTTTGGCCGGATTTGACGACTGGGCTCGTGCTGGCGGGTACGCAGCGACGCGGGGGAGCGCAGCAGAATACGCGACGAACCGGTTTTGCGCGACGGTCGTGCTCGACCCGGCGCGCCGGCGGGGGACGCGCGCCCCGTAGCCGTGCCGTGCTGGCGGCGGATACGCACCTGTAGACGTGTCGCGCCGGCGGCGGGCGCACGCGTAGACGTGTCGCACTGGCGGGTGCGAAGATCGCCGAGGTGAGTGACTTCGCGTTGATGGGCGTCTTGAACGTGACGCCGGACTCGTTCAGCGACGGCGGCCGCTGGACCGACCTCGAAGCCGCGGTCGCGCGCGGGGAACAGCTCGCCGCTGAGGGCGCGGCGATCATCGACGTCGGCGGCGAGTCGACGCGCCCCGGCGCTGAGCCGGTCGGGGTCGACGAGGAGGTGCGCCGCACCGAACCGGTGATCCGCGAACTGCGTCGCCGGTTGCCAGACGTCGTGCTCTCGGTCGACACGACGAAGGCTGCCGTGGCGCAGGCTGCGATCGAGGCCGGCGCCGCCTATGTCAACGATGTGACGGCGCTGCGAGGCGACCCGGCGATGGCGCCGCTCGTGGCCAGCCACGCCGGCGTGCGTGTTTGCCTGATGCACATGCGCGGGGAGCCGCGGACGATGCAGGCGGCGCCGCACTACGTCGACGTGGTCGGAGAGGTCGCCGAGTTCTTGCGCGAGCGGCTGGTTGCGGCGGAGGTGGCGGGCATCGCGCCCGATCGCATCGACCTCGACCCGGGCATTGGCTTTGGCAAGCGCATCGAGCACAACCTCCAGCTGCTCCACCGCCTCGATCGCATCGTGGCGCTCGGCCAGCCGGTCTTGCTCGGCACCTCGCGCAAGTCCACCATCGGCCGGATCACCGGACGCGACGACCCGGCCGACCGCGTGTACGGGTCGGTGTCGACGGCGGTCCTCGCCTACCGCGACGGCGTACGGGCCTTCCGCGTCCACGACGTCGCCGCGCACCGCGACGCGCTGCTCGTGGCCGAGGCGATCGCCCACGCGCGCTGACGGGCGCGCTGGTCCGGCCGTCGCCCGCGGGTCCAGCCGTCGCCCGCGGGTCCAGCCGTCGAGCCCCAGCGGCGCCCCCGCCGCCGGCAAGTATCAAGGAGTCCTGGAGGGTCTAATGCCGGTCAGAACTCCCCGATTCGCGGTCCGCGGCGCTTAGCTTTGGAGCGCCGCGGTGTCGGCGCCGGTGACGAAGAAGACGATGTCGCTCTCGAGCTGCGCAAGGTCGTGCTGGAAGTCCGTCTTCGTGATCCGGACCGTCCGCACGTTGCGGCGGAGATGGCGGCGGTCTGCTGACCGGTCGCGGTCATGCTTGGTTCGGGTGTGGTGGTAGCGGAATCCGTCGAACTCGATGACGAGTCCGATGAGCCGCCAGAACGCGTCGACCTCCTTGGCGAATCCGGGTGGTTTGACGTTCCACTCGGGTTCCGGCAGGCCGTGTCGCTTGATGAGGTCGCGCAGCCACGTCTCAGCGAGCGACTTGAAGTTTGCGAGATCGTCGCCGTTCTGATGCTCGAGGAGGGCGCGGAGCCGGGCACGGACCCGACGGCCGTTCTCCCGCTGGTACTGCAGTTCCAGCTGCTCGAGGGTCAACTTGCGGCTGATGAGGCCTTCTTCCGTCCAGCCGATCAGCTGGCGATCGGCCCAACCCTGGTGGGGGAGTTTGGCGGCGAGATCTCTGATGGACCGGGCGACATGGCTGACCGGCTCTTGGTTGATGAGCATGAGCTCGTCGTCCTCCAGGCGACGCGTCCGATACGGCTCGTACCACGCCGTGCCCTTCACGCGCCGATTCCAGTCGACGAGCACCCACACCCTGGGCGGTGGGGCACCCGTGGTGATGCCGCAGGCGTAGAGCGCCGACCACAGTCCGATCCCAACGCCTCGCGCGGCGACGAGGGCAGACCTCTGCGCGGTCGCCCCCGTCCGCGGCGATCCGAAGGTCCGATATGACCCGTTGCCGTCGCACACGAGCAGCCCATTTCCGACGCGCGCGTCGAGCTCGTCCTCAGTGACGCCCGCAGCCAATGCGTCGCGCCGGTCGATCACGTGGTTGCGGACGACCGACGCCAGCAGCTGCTCGATGGTTTGGTCCCGATCTGGTTTTGCTCCCATATCTATAAGAGGGTTTGGGGACCAGAAATTCGCCCCCCTACGCGCGGAACGGGGCGGCGGCCTGGGCGCCGCCGGGCGCGTATCGGGGAGTTCTGACCGGCGTTAGACCCTCCAGGACTCCTTGATTGTT
>JAEZDB010000292.1 GCA_023429855.1 Actinomycetes bacterium | reverse complement strand
TGAGAACTGGGGGTCTCCGGGTATTCTCGGGCCGGGGCTGCGCGTCCGCAGCGTGGGCCATGGCGACGAAGACCTGACTGATCTGCGCCGCGCCGTCGAGCTGCTCGACGGCTCCGCGGCCCGCGTGCAGCTGGCCCGCACGTTGATCGCCTACGGCGCCGCGCTCCGCCGGCAGCGCAAGCCGACCGAAGCACGCGAGCCGCTGGAACGCGCCTACGAGATCGCGGGTGCGTGCGGGTCGCCGGGACTCGTCGAGGCGGCGCGCGTCGAGCTCGGGGCAACCGGGATCAAGCGACGCCCGGGCGACGTCGCCGGCGCCGGCGCGCTGACGCCAAGCGAGCGGCGCGTCGCCGACCTGGCCGCCAGCGGCCGCACGAACCGCGAGATCGCCCAAGAGCTGTATGTGACCCCCAAGACGGTCGAGGTTCACCTCTCGGCGGCGTATCGCAAGCTCGGGATCGGATCGCGCCGCGGCCTGGCCGGCGCTCTAGCGGGATCCGCATGACGACCCCAAGCACGTTGCTCGAGCGGGACCGGCAAGCGGAAGAGATCTCCGCGGGCCTGGCCGCCGGGCGTCGGGGCGAGGGCCGGGTGATCTTGATCGAGGGCCCCGCGGGAATCGGCAAGAGCGGGCTGCTGCAGACGCTGCGCGGACAGGTCGACGCCCGCAGCCGCGTCCTCGTCGCGCGCGCCAGCCGCCTTGAGCAGGCCTTCGCGTTCGGCGTCGTCCGCCAGCTGCTGGAGCAGGTCGTCCGCGACCCGGAGTTCGAAGGCGTCTTCGAGGGCGCCGCGGCCGCTGCAGCCGACGTCTTCGCAGACGCGCCGTCGGAGGGCGGCGCGGCGAGCTACGCGATCCTGCACGGCCTCCACTGGCTCACGCTGAACCTGGCGGACTCGGCGCCGCTCGTGCTCGTCGTCGACGACCTGCACTGGTGCGACATCTCGTCGCTGCGGTTCCTCGCCTACCTCGCTCGCCGACTCGACGGGACGCCGATCGTGCTCGCCGTGACCACCCGCCCGGTCGGATCAGAGGAGACGACGGCGGCCGACGTAGAACAGGTCTCGGATCTGCTCGCCGAGCTGCTCGGCGACCTCGCCGCCGAGCCGTCGGCCGTCCTGATCCACCCGCAGCCGCTCTCGCGCGCCGCCAGCGCGCAGCTGCTCGCGACCATCCTCGGCGCGACGCCGGAGCCAAAGTTCACCGACGCGTGTTTCGCGTCTACCGACGGCAACCCGCTCCTGCTCACCCAGCTCGCTCACTCGCTGCGCGCCGAGGGCACCGAGCCGACCGCCGCGAGCGCCGCCGCGGTGCGCAAGACCGCGCACCGCGCGCTGTCACGCACGGTGCTCGCGCGCGTCGGTCGGCTGTCGCCGAGCACCGTCGCGGCCGTCCGCGCGATCGCAATCCTCGGGGAGACGGCCACGACCGACCTCGTCGCCGCGCTCGCCGAGATCTCAGCCGATGAGGTCGTCGACGCGGTCCACGACCTCGTGGCCGCCCAGGTCCTGACCCGCGGTGACGGCATGCAGTTCGTCCACGCGCTCGTGCGGGACGCCATCTACTACGACCTGCCGGGCGCCGAGCGCGAACGGATGCACGCGCGTGCGGCGCGGCTTCTCGCTCAGGCAGGAGCGGCGGTCGAGCGGATCGCCAGCCAGCTCGAGCTTGCGCCGCACACCGGCGACCCGTGGGCCGTCGACGTGATCGTCGCCGCCGCGGAGGCTGCGGCTGCGCGCGCCGCGCCCGACGCCGCCGCCACGTACCTGCAGCGGGCCCTCAAGGAACCTCCTGCGGCGGAGCGGCGACCAGCGCTCGCGCGACGCCGCGGCGAGTTGCTCGTCGACGTGAACGGCCCCGCGGCGATCGAGGCGCTGCGTGAGGCCGTCGCGCTCGAGCCCGATCCGCTGCAAGCGGCCGCCATCGAGATCCAGCTGCTGCAGGGGTTGACGTTTACCGGCGGGCAGGCCGAGAGCAACCGGATCGCCCGGGCGCGGCTCGAGCAGATGCCGGAGGACGCCGAAGACCTGATCGCGCTGTACGAGACGTTCCGTGCGAACTCCGTCACGTTCGGGGCGCTCGACGACGGTGCGATGCCGGCGCTCGTCCCGGCACGGAAGTTCCCGGTCGGCGATGGCGGCCCCGGCATCCGCGCGCGCGCCAGCCTCGCGTCGCTGATGTGGATGTACGACGGCGGGACCGCTGCGGAATGCGCGGCGCTGGCGCTCTGGGCGATCTCGGGCGACCAGCTCCTGCTCCGCACGCAGACGATGCCGGCCGTCGGCGCGCTCTTCACCTTGGCGTGGGCCGACCGCGACGAGCCGCTCACCGTGTGGGAGGACGCTCGTGACGAGGCCCACCGCACGGGCGCGGCGCTGCTGCACTGGACGATCGACGTGTGGCTCGGCGCCGAGCAGCAGCGACGCGGCAACCTCGGGTCCGCGGTCGAGCTGCTCCGCGAGTCGGCCGTGATCGGTCGGCGCTGGAACGCCGGCGGGACGCAGTACGCGGGCAACCAGTTCAGCGAGGCGCCGCTCGCGCTCGCGCTGCTCGACCAGGGCGATGCGCCGGCCGCCCGCGAGGTGATCGAGACGTCGCCGCCGAGCCCGACCGACGTCATGTTCAGCACGCAGGTGTGGCTCCACGCGCTCGCGTGGGTGCGGCTCGCCGAAGGACGCTTCGACGACGCGCTCGAGGCCACGCACCAGCAGGAGCGCCGCGCGACCTGGATGCGCACGCCGATCTCGTGCGACTGGCGGCTGCCGCGCGCCCACGCGCTGCACCGGCTGGAGCGCCATGACGAGGCGCTCGCGGTTGCGCAGGACGCGTTGGCCATGGCTGAGCAGTGGGGTACGCCGAACGCGGTCGGCCCGGCGCTGCGGGTGCTGGGCGAGCTGCGCGGCGGTTCTGACGGGCTCGCCGACCTGGAGCGGTCTGCGGAGCTGCTGTCGGGCTCGTCGGCGCGCCTGGAGTTTGCGAAGTCGCTCGCGTCCTGGGGCGCTGCGCTGCGCCGCGAGCGCCAACCGACAGAGGCACGCGAACCTCTCGAGCGCGCCTACGAGCGGGCGCGCGCCTGCGACGCCGGCGGCGTCGCGGAGGTGGTGCGTACCGAGTTGGCAGCGTCGGGTGTGCGTCGACGGCGCGATGAGGCCGGGGGCGCGGGCGCGCTCACGCCGAGCGAGCGGCGCGTCGCCGACCTGGCGGCCGGTGGGCGAACCAACCGCGAGATCGCGCAAGAGCTGTTCGTCACGCCCAAAACGGTCGAGGTCCACCTTTCGGCGGCGTATCGCAAGCTCGGGATCGCGTCGCGTCACGCGCTGTCGGAGGCGCTCGCGACCTGACGCGCGTCGCGGCTCCCGCCGTCTGCCCCGCCTAGGGTCCGCCGATCGGCCGGCGGCTTGGCGCGCCCCCAGGCGATCTTGGGGGTGAACTCTGGGGGAATCCCCGATGGCAGGGGGTGCGCCAGGCACCAAAGTGGTGGCATGACCTCTGCCGAGCAGCCCGATGGCGACCCGATCGAGATCCTGGCGCGGTTCGCCCGGTCCGCGGGGCGCGACGCGCCGCAGGGCACCCTGATCGTCGACGGGCAGACGCCCCAGCGCTTTGCCGGCTGGCTTGACCTCATGGCGATCGTGGAACAGATCCTGGAGGCGGAGCGCTCGGCGGAGAGGACCGACGCGCTGCCCGGTTGAGACCGCCGACACCTCGGCCCCGGCTGGCTACGATCGCGCGGCAATGGACGCAACATGCACCTTTTGCCGCATCGCAGCTCGAGACATTCCTGCCAACGTCATTTGGGAGGACAAGGACCACATTGCCTTCCTGTCGCATCGCCCGAACACGCCGGGGTTCTCGGTGGTGGCAACGAAGGCGCATGTGGGCAGCTACGCGTTCGGTTGTCACCCCGAGGTACTACACGGTCTGGTCGCAGCCAGCGCGACGGTCGGCCGCCTGCTTGACCGAGCGCTTCCGAGCGTCGGCCGCACAGGCCTGATCCTCGAGGGCTTCGGCGTCGACCACCTCCACTCCAAGCTGGTCCCGATGCACGGCACGCGGGCCGACGTCTGGGAGGCCCGCCATTCCGAGCGCGATGAGTTCTTCGACGAGTACCAGGGCTTCATCTCCTCGCACGATGCGGCGCCGGCCGATCCTGCGTCCCTGGCCGAGCTCGCAGCCCACATCCGCGCGACGGAGGCGAACGCAGGGCCGTCGCCTCCCCGCACGTGACGTACGGTATGGGCGATGGACCTTCGCGCGATTGCCTCGCTTCCCCCTGAGCCGGCTGGCGATCTTGCCATCCTGCTGACCGACGTCGGCACGGTGCCCGAGCCGTTCGCCGCCGCGGTCGACGCCGCCCGCGCGCGTGGCGAGGCTCGCGCGAGCGCCGGACACCTGGCGCAACTGCAGGTCGGCGACGCGCGGGTGTTGGCGGTCGGCGTCGGCGACGGGACCGCGCATGAGGCGTTCCGCATTGCCGCCGCGCACGTGATGGCTCGCGCTCGCGCAATCGGCGCGCGCACGATCTATGTCGTGCTCCCTGAAGGTGCGTCGATCGCCCCGGCAGTTGCGACGGCCGCGGGCGTCGAAGGCGCGGTCCTGCGGTCGTGGTCCTATCC
>JAEZDB010000281.1 GCA_023429855.1 Actinomycetes bacterium | reverse complement strand
GGTCTGGGCTGGTACCGCACCGAGCTTCCCGGTGTTCGTCTTGGCGCTCACGCTTGCCGGCGCGTCTGGCGCCGCCGCCACGGGCGCCAGCGGGCGCGCCGTAATGGGCTGGTTCGGGTGGCGCGAGCGCGGCACCGCGCTCGGGCTGCGGCAGATGGCCCTCCCGCTCGGCGGCGCGCTCGGGTCGATCAGCTTGCCGCTGCTCGCCGGCGCCAGTGGACTTCAGGCGGCGTTCTTCGCCCTCGCGGGGCTGATGGTGGTCGCCGCCGCCGTGTGCGCCGCACTGCTGCGTGAGCCGCCAGCGCAGCCCGCCGTCATGCCGCCCCTCCCTACCACGCCGCCGCTGCGCGACCGCCGCCAGTGGCGGCTGGGCGCGGGCTCAGCGCTGCTCGTCGTGGCGCAAGGCTCGATGCTCGGCTTCCTCGTCCTCTACCTCGTCGACGTGCACCACATGGGCGCCGCAGCCGCCGCCGGCGCGCTTGCGGCCGCGCAGCTGCTTGGGGCGATCGGCCGCGTCCGCGCCGGGCGAGTGTCCGACCGCGAAGAGCGACGCATCGCTCCGCTGCGCCGCCGCAGCCTCGTCTCAGGCGGACTCCTGCTCGTCCTCGCCGTGACCTCCGCGGCTTGGACCGGCGCGCCAGGCTGGTTCGCCGCCCCGATCGTGGTCGCTGCAGCAGTGGCGACCATGACGTGGAACGGCCTGTCGTTCACGGCCGCCGGCGAGATCGCGGGCAAAGCGCGCGCCGGCACGGCCATGAGCCTGCAGAACACGGTCGTCGCCGTCGGGTCGGGCATCGGGGCGCCGCTGTTCGGCGCGTCGGTCGACCTCGTGGGCTGGCCGCTCGCCTACGCCGTGCTCGCCGCCAGTCCGCTCGCCGCGTGGTTCGTGCTCGCGCCGCTGGAGGCCGACGAGGCGCGGCGCGTAAGGCGCCGCCGCCAGCGCATTGATGCGTCGCTTGCGCGCTCGGCGGCCGACGTCGAGCCCGTCGCCGTCACGGCGTAGGCGCACCCAGCGGCCCGACCGAGCCCACTGGCAGCGTCAGCTGACGGTGACCGGCTTGTCGGCCACCGTCTTGTTGCCGGCGGCGTCGACGAAGGTGAAGCGCAGCGTGAGTTTGAGCTTGCCCTTCTTGCCGAGGCGCGACCCCTTGACCTTGAGGGCGAACGTGAGCGTCGGCCCGCCGGCGCCAAGCGTCGCCGAGCCGAGCACCTTCTCCTTGGGCTTCTTGCCCTTCTTCTTCGTGATCTGGAGCAGCTCGAGCTTCGCGCTCGCGACGGCCTCGTCGAGCGTGGCGACGAGCGTGGCGCCCTTGCCCTTGCTGAGCTTGGAGCGCTTGAGCGTCTTGGGTGGCTTGAGGGAGGTCACCGCAGGGGCACGGGTGTCGGGTGCCGGCGGCGTCGCCGGCGGCAGGCATCCGCACTGCGGTGGCAGCGGGGCTCCAGGCGGCTGCGTCCCGCCTCCGGCCCCGCCCCCACCAGGAGCTGAGCTCGCGACCTCGTAGGCGCCGATGTCGGGCGCGCTGCCCTGCACGCGGGCGTTGCCGTCGAGGTCGAGCGGTCCAAGCTCGGCCAGTGGCGCACCCGCGTCGATCAGGGGCGAGCCCTCAAGCGGTTTACCGCCGCCGTCGAGCCTGGGGTCAGCGTCGAGGGCCGGGGTCTTGGCGTCGATCGTGACGGGGCCGCTCGCGGTGGTGTTCGGCGCAGCGTTGCGCCAAGCGCTGTTCGTGAGCGTCACGGCAACGGGCGAGCCGACGACGGCGGCCGCATCGACGTCGGGCGTTCCGCGCATGACGGTGTTGCTGACGTTGACGGTCGTCGGCACGCTGGACGGACTCCCTCCAACCGCCAGGGCCGCGCCGGCCGCCCGCAACGTCGAGCCGATGATGCTCGGGGTGCCCTCGGCGGTGAACGGGGACACGGAGATCGCCGATCCCTGCGCCGGATCGCCGCCCGCCTGATCAAGGAGCGAGTTCTTGACGACACCGAAGTCCATCAGCACCACCGCAATGGAAAAGCCGGTGGTGCCGGGGGCTGAGACGCTGACGGCGACCCGGTCCAGCGTGCCGACCACGCCAGGGTTGCCGAACTGCGCAGCGAATCCGCCCACGCGAACCGCGCCGCCGGCGCTGTTGCGGACCACGCTCAGGTGGCGCAGGATCCCGCCTTGGTCCATTTCGATCCCGACATCGGTCGGCGGCCCGGCAGACACGTCGATCGTCGGCGCCGGGTTGCCCGGCGCACCCTGGACGGTGAGCCCGCGCTTGACGTCGAGGCGCCCCAGGGCGGCGAAGGGCGCGCCCGCGTCGAAGTCGGCAGTGTCGTAGGCCCCGGCCAGGAGGGTCAGCGTGTGGACGCCGACCGCCTGCTGGGTACCGGGCACGTTGGGGATGACGTCCATCGCCCGGCCGAGCGCGCAGGCTGTGGCCTCGGTGAGGCAGTCCTGAGTTGTCTTGGTGTTGTCGGTGGTGGCGAAGAAGTCGGTGGCGCCGGCGGTGGGTGCCGCCGCTGCTAGACCGACGGCGGCACCGAGTGCTGCCGCAAGAACCCGGAGTGTCATGAGCGCGATCGTATAGCGGGGACGCGCCAGCGACCACCATTGTTCACGCCGGGACGGCCCGCGGCGAGCCGACCAAGCCGGGTCAGGCTCGGCGCAGCTGCGGGGCCATGCCGTCCATGAACGTCTCGAAGAGCTGCATCGCCTCCTCGACGGGCACCCCGTCGCGGTAGATGCGCCGCGCGACGTAGAACCCGACCGCGATCAGCGCTTCGGCCATCAGGCCCGCGTCGCGATCGGCGCGCATCTCACCACGCTGCTGAGCCTGCCGGATCAGCGCTTTGAGCACCGGCTGGAACATCTCGATCGTGTCGGCGTCGAGCTTGGGCTCCTTGGCCATCGCGTCGGCGTAGCGCGTGCGGACCGGCAGCCCTTGGCGCACCATCCGGCTGAGCCACACCGGGAACGGGTCGTTGCGGTGCACGCCTTCAGCGAGCTGCGTGCGCAGGAGCTCGCGCGCCAGCTCCTGGACTTCGGCGAGCAGTTCCGCGCGGATCGCCTCCACATCGGAGAAGTGCCGGTAGATCGTCGCACGCGAAACGCCAGCCTCACTGGCGATCTCGATCAAAGTCGGCGCGGACTTCTGCGACAGCACGAACGCGGCGGCATCCAAGATCGCCTCGCGGTTGCGACGCGCGTCGGCACGCTGCATTCGGGCCCCCTGCATGGCGCGAAACGTACTATTGGACGCGGTTGGTAACGACTGGTACACGGAGCGGAGCGGGGCGAAACACCAGCACCCGCCGACGACATCGAGCCTCGGTCGGCAAACAGACCTGAGACGCACTTCTCTGTTTTATAGACGCACTCAACTGGCGGCGCAGCCGCCAACTCAGGTGGATGCGCCAGCATCGCTCTGGTAAACATCGCTACGTACCGTTTCTCAACTGCTCGTCACGTCACGCCGAGCGGAATGGATGTCCCAATGTCGCCTGTCGCTCCCCGGCGCCGCGCTGCCGCGCTCGCCGCCTTGTCCCTCACCGCGCTCACCGCGGCCAGCGCTGCGCCTGCCCATGCCGGATCGCTCGAGCAGATCACGCGGGCCACGGGCGCCCAGGGCTGGTCGCCGTTCCACGTCAACCAGGTCACCCCGCTCTTCGTCAGCGACACCGGCCGCTTTGCGATCTACCGCTACTTCCCGTACGAGGGCGCGCCGGTCGGTGGCTCGATCCTGGTCCGCAACATCGTGTCCAACACGACCACGGCGCTCGGCGACGCGAAGGTCCGCGAGTTCTTCGGCGTCGACAAGGCCGAGCAGAACGCGCTGGTCGAGCGGTACGACCCCGCGGCGAACAAGACGACGCTCGTGCTCGTTCCGCTCGCTGGAGGCCCGAGCAAGGTGCTCTACACCTGGAACACCTCGGTCGACCTGCAAGCCGCGTTCAGCGGCGACGGCAAGACGGTCGCCGTCTCCTCGGCGAACGACGACGCTGTGCCAGGCCTCTACACCCTCACGGTCGCGACCCGCGCAGTGAAGCAGATCGATAGCAAGCGCGTGATCCTCACGCCCCAGTCGATCAGCGACGACGGCCAGGTGATCGCCGGACGCTTCGCTGCGGACTACAAGGGCGTCTACTACCGCGGGACGGCGAAGACCGATACGCCGAGCCCCACCGTGGTGAGCAAGAACGGCGCGGTCGTCGCCACGACCGGCTACGTCGCCAGCACGGGCTGGAAGCTCACCACCCGCACGCTGGCCACCGGAGCGACGAAGAGCTTCTCGCTCCCCGAGGGCGTCTACGACATCCAGTGGATCTCGGCCGACGGCCGCTACTTCGCCACGCCGTGGTCCCGCGAGACCGATCCGGCGACGCCGACGAAGGTGCTTGACACGGCGACCGGCAAGTGGACCACGCTCGCCGGTCCGTATTCGGAGGCGGTGAACGGGTCGGTGCTCGGCATCAACGCCGACTCCGGCGCGTTCTCACTCGTGTCGCGCAGCGGCCGGTACGCGACCGCGCCGATCACCCTCCGGACGCCCTGGCAGCTCGCTCTCCTCGACCTGACCGGTGGCGACCTGCCCGGCGATCAGGAGCCGCTGGCCGCGACCGCGTACGTCGAGGTCTCACCGCCCCTCACGACCTGCAACGGCGAGGAGGTCGACTCGAGCCTCAACGTCTACTTCTCGCAGGGCCGCTCGTGGATCGGCAAGCCGAAGAGCGCCACCATCCGCATCACCGCCGACGGCACGCAGATCTTCAACGAGACGATCACAACGCCGAGCACCCCGACGCAGTTCGGCGGCGACCAGCGCACGGTGCCGTTCCCACGCAACGCAAAGTCGATCTCGATCACCGCCAAGGTCATCGACGCCGACAACCGCACCGTGACGGAGTCGACGACGGTCGCCCCGCGCGACTACTGCCCGCTCTAACGCGGCAGCGCATCGCAAACGCCGAAGGCCCGGCCCCGCAACGCGGAACCGGGCCTTCGAAATCTTCACCCCGGGCGAAGCCCGGAAGCAAAGCGGAGACGATCAGCCAGCCTAGAAGGACCAGCGAATCAGCCTCCTGGCGAGCCGATTTTGCGTGAGATCTCGTTCAGGCTGAGCCGGTTTAGGCCTCTAGGCCGGGCCGGCTCTGCCTGGACGAGAGATCGCGTGAAAGCGGCCGCCAGGTGGCTGATTTACATCATGCCGCCCATGCCGCCCATGTCGGGCATGCCGCCGCCGCCGACGCCGGCGGGCTCGGGAGCCTCAACGACGATGGCCTCGGTGGTGAGGATGTTCTTGGCGATGGACGCCGCGTTCTGCAGGGCAGAGCGGGTGACCTTGGCCGGGTCGATGACGCCAGCGGCGACGAGGTCGACGACCTCGCCGGTGGAGGCGTTGAGGCCGAAGCCGGGGGCTGCGGCGCGGACCTCGTTGATCACGACGGAGCCTTCGAGGCCGGCGTTGAACGCGATCTGGCGGAGGGGCTCCTCGAGCGCGCGGAGCACGATCTTGGCGCCGGTCGCTTCGTCGCCTTCGAGGCCGTCGACGGAGACGGACTTCGCGCCGTGCAGCAGCGCAACGCCGCCGCCGGGGACAATGCCCTCTTCGAGCGCTGCGCGGGTTGCCTGGAGGGCATCCTCGACGCGGTGCTTCTTTTCCTTGACCTCGGTCTCGGTGGCTGCGCCGACCTTGATGACGGCCACGCCGCCAGACAGCTTCGCGAGGCGCTCCTGGAGCTTCTCGCGGTCGAAATCGCTGTCGGTCGAGTCGACCTCAGACTTGATCTGCGCGATGCGGCCCTTGATGGCAGCGGCATCGCCGGCACCGTCGACGATGGTCGTCGAGTCCTTGCCGATGACGACGCGGCGTGCGCGGCCGAGCTGCTCGATGGTGGTGTTCTCGAGCTTGAGGCCGAGCTCCTCGGTGATGACTTCGCCGCCGGTGAGGATGGCGATGTCTTCGAGGATGCGCTTGCGGCGATCGCCGAAGCCCGGCGCCTTGACGGCGACGGAGGTGAAGGTGCCGCGGAGCTTGTTCACGACGAGGGTCGCGAGGGCTTCGCCCTCGAGGTCCTCGGCGATGATCAGCAGCGTCTTGCCGGACTGGATCACGGCCTCGAGGACCGGGAGGATGTCGCGGACGGAACCGATCTTCTGGTTCGCGATGAGGATGTACGGGGCGTCGAGGACGGCTTCCTGACGATCCGGGTCGGTGACGAGGTACGGCGAGACGTAGCCCTTGTCGAACTGCATGCCCTCCGTGAACTCGAGCTCGAGGCCGAAGGTCTGGCCCTCTTCGACGTTGACGACGCCGTCCTTGCCGACCTTGTCGATGGCGTCGGCGATGACGTCGCCGACTTCCTCGTCGCGCGAGGAGATGGTGGCGACGCGGGCGATGTCGTCCTTGCCGTTGATCTCCTTGGAGAGGCCGTGGATGGCCTCGACGACCTCGTTGACGGCCTTCTCGATGCCGCGCTTGAGACCAAGCGGGTTGGCACCGGCGGTCACGTTCTTGAGGCCCTCGTGCACGATGGCCTGGGCGAGAACGGTGGCGGTGGTGGTGCCGTCGCCGGCGACGTCGTTGGTCGCGGTGGCGACTTCCTTGACGAGCTGGGCGCCCTGGTTCTCGAAGGGATCCTCGAGCTCGACCTCACGCGCGATGGTGACGCCGTCGTTGGTGATGGTCGGAGCGCCGAAGCGCTTGTCGAGGACGACGTAGCGGCCCTTGGGGCCGAGCGTGACCTTGACGGCGTTGGCGACAGCGTCGACGCCGCGCTCGAGGGCCGAGCGGGCTTCGATGTCGAACTTCAGTTCTTTGTGAGCCATGGTGCTTAGGCCTCCACGATTGCGAGGACGTCGGACTCGCGCAGGACCAGGAGGTCCTCGCCGTCGATCTTGATCTCGGTGCCGCCGTACTTGGAGTACAGGACCTGGTCGCCGACGGAGACGTCGAGCGGGATGCGCTTGTCGCCTTCGTCGTCCCAGCGGCCGTCGCCGGTGGCAACGACTTCGCCCTTCTGCGGCTTTTCCTTAGCGGTGTCGGGGAGGACGAGGCCCGAGGCCGTCGTCTGCTCTTCTTCGACGGCCTTCACGATGAGGCGGTCGCCCAGGGGCTTGAGCGTCATAGCTTGCCTCCGATAGGTGGGTTCAAAACGGTCAGACCCGATCACAAGTTGGCACTCTCGGTGCGGGAGTGCCAGAAGGGGTCGGTGGTGACTGTAGCGCGTCTGAGACGCCAGGTCGCCGCCAACTCGCCTTCAGTGATCAATTCCCGCCGCCAGATGGCCGATACTCGGTGCATGGCGAAGAGCGAAAGCCGGTTCGGATTCGGGCAGCTGACCGGATCGATCGGCGTCGCCCTGCTCGTGATCGGGGTCATGCAGCCGTGGCTCAAGCTCGACCTTGAGAAGGCTGGCAACTTCGCCATCCACCAGCCGCAGGCGCTCTCACCCGAACGGGCCGGGCAGATCCTCTACGTGTGGAGCAGCCCGAACGAGGCGATCAAGAAGCCCGGTGCGGCGGAGTTCGACTCGCTCATCGAGGTGCTTGGCATCGCGAGCACCGGGATGGAGCAGCAGCGGTACCTCGCAATCGGGGTGCTCGTCGCGGCGTTGCTCGGTCTGATCGGCGTGGTGCGGTCGGTCCTTGCGAAGACGGCGTGGAGCGCGCGGGCCAACGCGCCGCTGCTGGCGCTGGCCGGCTTGGCGTCGCTCGCGATCGCGGGCGTGGCGCTCTGGGTGCTCTCACCCACGCCCCACGCCGCGATGCGGCCCGCGCTGGGACTGTGGCTGATCGCCGGCGGTGCTGGCTGTCTGCTGCTCGGTGCGCTCACGCTGGGCAACAACCGGCGCCGCCCGTGGATCGACGACTTCGAGAGCCAAGCGCCCGCGAAGCAGTTCGACAACACCGAGCACCTCGCGTATTCCCATGGCGCGTGGGTTCCGCGGAACCCCGACAACTCGAAGTAGCGACGCGGGCACGGTCCGCGCCCCGCCGCGGAAGGAGGCGCGACCCACGCGGACCGGCGCCTAGCCATGCCGGCGCTCCGTCGATCAAACGTCCGTTGCCTGACCCGCGAGTTCGGCGGCCACCGTGCCGAACACTCTGACATGGCCTTTGGGTTCGATCGCAAGAGGAAGCAGCGCGGGGCGGAGCACCCGTCGCATGGCACTGCAGCTTCGCGCGCCGCGCCAGGCGCAGCCCCCGTGCCGACGTCCTACTACACGCCCGGGGGCGCCTACGGCGACGAGGGGCCCGGCACGCTCGACCGCGATTCGCGGCTCGTACGCCCGGGCGACCCGTACGCTCCGGCGCCGCGGACCGCCCCAGCGGTGCCCATCCCGCCGGTTCCGGCTGCCGTCACACCGATCAACGACCCAGCACCGGTCGTCGAGACGCCCGGCTCCACCTACGGCGTCCCGGCGCCGCAGGCGCCGACGCGGCCCGGCAGCACCGCACCGCCCGGTTTCAACTAGTTCTGCGCGCCGCCGATGCCGCGGAGGGCGTCGGTGACTGACGGCGGGTTCTCGATGATCTGCGAGAAGCGGACCAGCGTGACGGTGTCGTCTTGGGTGACGGGCTTGCCGTAGATCTGCTCGAGGAACGAGCGGAGCTCCTCGGCGCGGCGGAACTCGGGGTTGTCGTGCTCGATGTCGCGCGGTGAGAGATCTTTGAAGCGCTTGACTTCGACCTGGTCGATCACGGCGAGGAAGATCTTCTCGCGGACGGAGTGCTGGTAGCCGACGGTGACCAGGATGGCCTGGTTCTTCCGGTACTTGTGGGACTTGTCCCCCAACCGGATCGTCGCCTTCTTGCGTCCGTTGCGGAGCTGGTCCGCAAAGATGGTCGAGTAGAAGTTGAGGACCTGCACGAGGGCTTACCTTACTTGTCCTGCGCGGCTGCGCGGCGGTCGATTGCGGCGCGGACCATGTCGCGCTCGCCTTGGAACGTGAGGAGGCGCTCGGCCTCCTCGAGGGGAACCCAGCGGGCGACCTCGACTTCGTCGTCGTGGTCGTCGGTATGGCCGCCGAGGTAGCGCATCATGAAGAAGCTGACCTGCTTCGGGATCGAGCGGCCGGAGCGCTGATACCAGTAGCGGACGTCGCCGAGCTTCGTGATGATCTCGGCCTCGATCCCCGCTTCCTCGCGGACTTCGCGCAAGGCCGCAGTCTCAGCATCTTCGCCCGGGTCGATGTGGCCCTTAGGCAGTGCCGTGACCTTCGCGCCGCTGGCGGCGCGGCGCGTCGGGATGATGATGACGGTTCGGCCTTGATCGTCGACGACGACGCCACCCGCGGAGATCTCGTCCGCTTTGGGCGGCATCAGAAGACGTAGCGACGCAGCGCGTCAGGGTCGTGGACCGTGAGGCGCCCCCGGCCCTGCGTGATGACGCCGGCACGCTCGAGCACGGCGAGGAAGCGGCTGGCGGACTCCCGCGACGAACCGGCGAGCTTGGCGATGTCGGCCTGGGTGATGGTGAGGAGCACGTCGCCGGCGCCGGCGCCCTGGTCGCGCGCCGATGAGACGAGCTGGTCGAGCACGGTGGCGACGCGGCTCTGGACCGTCTGGAAGGACTGGCGGGCGAGACGCTCGTTGGCCTCGCGGAGGCGGCGGCCGAGGGCGGCGATGAGCTTGAGGCTCATCTCGGGCCACTCGCGCAGCAGGCGGCGCATGTCGGACGCGGAGATCGCGATGGTGTCGAGCTCTTCGAGGGCTTCGACGGTGGCCGAGCGCCGTTCAGCGTCGAACATCGCGAGCTCGCCGAAGAAGTCACCGGGGCCGAAGTGCGCAAGGGCGATGGTGCGGCCATCGGCGTGCTCGCGGATCGCGCGGGCGCGGCCGCTGTTCACCACGTAGCACGTGTCGCTGGCGTCGCCTTCACGGAAGATCACGTGACCCGGCGCGAAGCGGCGCGGGGTGGCAAGTTCGGCGATTCGGGCGACCTCATCGCGGCCCAGCGCCCCAAAGACCGGTACCCGCGTAAGGGAATCAACGATGCGCTCGTCCATCGGTGATTCGTACCACAGAAGGCGGCGTCCGATCTACAGCCGGGCGGCCTATTGCACCAAAACGCCGCCGAATGGCCGCGTCCTGGTGCAATAGGGGGACGGGCTAGCGAACGCGCAACGTACCGCCGAGGTACTTGACGTCCTTACGGGTGACCGTGCCCTGGTAGCGGCGGCCGATGACGCTCACGCGCAGCTCGCCCTTGGGCACGTTCGCGAAGTCGACGGAGTGGTCGTCGCCGGCGCTGCGCAGCAACGTGACGGCGCCCTTGCGGCGTCCCTGCTGGGCGCCGCTCACGCGGATCGACCAGCCGCGAACGAACGCGGGGCCGGTCTTCCAGGTCACGCGCAGGCGGTTGCCGCCGAGGCGGCGCACGACCACGTCACGCGGGACGGCCGTCGACGCGAGCGAAAGCGGCCCGGACGAAGCCCGCAGGCCTGCCTTGAGCACGGCCTTGCGCTCGGGACCCTCGACGCCGGCAGCGTCGGCGCCGGTGAGGACGACCGAGACGGCGTCGCTCGGGTTGATGTGCGGGATCCGGACCGAGCGGCGAGCGCCGTCGACGACGAGCAGCTGCTTGCGCTTGGAGTGGGCCACGCGGACGACCGCACGCCACTTCGCAGGCTTGACCCCGCCAGCACCGGGCGCCCAGCTCGCGAGCACGCCCGACGAGCTGCGCTTGAGCTGGAGCGACGCGGTGCGCGCCGGTGCGGGCGGCGGCGGCGCGGTGTAGGTCGCCACGGTCTGCGCCTTGCCTGGGAGGCCCTCGACGACGACGGTCGCGACGATGTTGCGCTTGCCGGCCTTGCCGCCCTGCGGGGCAAACGGAATCGAGCCCGTCGACTTGGCGGTCGTGATGAGCTGCGTGCCAGCCTCAGCGCCCTCTTCGGCGAGCTGGACGGTCTCCCCCGCCTGCAGCGCCGGCGAGATCTTCCAGCGCAACGTGCGTGCGTGACCCGACCCGCCAACGGCGATGTCGAACTTGCGCTCGGGTGCCGGCAGCGCGAGGTCGACCTTCGTGACCTGCGAGGAGCCGCGCTGGGCCACGACCCAGGCCTTACCGCCGGGCGGGGACTTCCAGAGGATCGTCGTGGTCTTCGCCTTCGGGTCGCCCTTCACGAGCATGCGCTTCGTGAGGACGTCGGTGCCGTCGGCCGGGGTCGACAGCACCGGCTGACCGTCGGCATCGACGATCGCCACGCGCGGCGGCGCGCTGCGACCGGTGACGGTGACGAGGGCCTTCTCCTGACCGCTAGGCAGCCGCAGCAGGTGCCCTTCCGGACCAGCGAGGAGCAGACGGCCGCGGCGCAGATCGCTGCGGACGGCCTTGGCGCCGGCGACGATCTCTGGCGTCGCCGGGGCGTCAGCCGGTCGCGTTGCGCGATACGGCGAGAGGTCGCAGCCCCAGAACATGTCGGCGCCGGAGCCCCAGCGGACGCCAAAGCCACCGCCGACGTCGATGATCGGGATCTCGCCGCAGGCGGCCATGCCGGTGGTCGAGAGCGTGCCGTGACCGCCGAGCAGCGCGACGCGCGAGCCGTTGACGTCGAGCCCGACCTCACCGTCGCCGTCGATGTTAAAGGCGTTCTTCGTCATCCAGCCGCGAACGCCGGCCTTGAGGTAGCCGATCGAAACGCTCACGTCGATGCCGCCGCCCATCTCGAAGAAGCCGTTCGACGTGAACTGCGCGAACGCGCTCGCGAGCGGGAAGTCGGCGACGCTGAGCTTGCCCGTGATCGCGAACAGGTAGTAGTTCGCTTCGGGGCTCGGGAACCGCAGGCGCATGTCGCCGTCGACGCCGAGCACGCTCTTGCGCGAGATGGTCGGTCCGGCAGTGAGCGAGATGCCCGCCGTGAGGTCGAGCGGATCGACCGCAACGCCGGCTCGGATCGCCTGCAGGTAGATCGCCTGCGCAATCGGCTGGTTCAGCCCGGAGACCTCCGCCCAGATCCGCTTGAAGCGGTTGTTCTGGATGGCGAGCTCCGCGGAGATCGTGAGCGGTTTGGGGGTCGGCAGCGTGAGCGACGCGCCGCCCTCCCACAACGCCTCGGGGCGCGAGTAGACGAAGTAGAGGCTGCCGAGGGTGAGGCGGCCGAGGGCCACTTCGCCGACTTCGACACGCAGCTCGTCGAGCACTACGCCACCCGAGGCGGTCGTGCGGACGGCAGCGGTCCCGGTGAAGCCGCCGAGGACCGACGGCAGCCCGACGTTGACCGTGATCACCGATTCGCCGGGATCCGGGAAGGTGAGCGAGACCGAGCCCGCCAGCGGGAAGCCGAGCAGGGCCGCGGCCTGCGGCGTTTCGAGCGTGAAGCCGTCCTCGGGCTCCGACGGGAGCGTCACGTTGAGCGGTCCGCCGAGCAGCGGCAGGTCGATTCCCGAGCCGGTCGCACGCAGCGACGAGAGCCCGTTGGAGCGCAGGGAGCCGTCCGACGTGTCGAGGGCGAGCGCCCAGGGCGTGCCAGCGCCGTTGAAGGCCGTCTCGGCGGCCTTGCAGTCGGCGCTCGCGCAGTCGGCAAACGGCCGCGGCGTGGGGCGCGTGCCGGCGCGCTCGACGAGCCGCATGCCGTTGAACTGCACGGTCTTGCCGGTGATCACGAAGAGGTCGCCGGCGGAGGGCCGCTCGACGGTGACGACGCAGCCGCGCAGGCGGATGTTCGCGTACTCGGCCTCGCGGAACGAGGAGCTGCCGGTGCAGCCGGCCGCGACGTCAGCCGGACTGCGCACGATCGTCTTCTTGGTGGCCTCGGCGGTGTTGCCGTAGCGGTCGGTCACGCGGACGCCGACCTCGTGCTCGCCGGCCTCGGTGAATGTGGCCGTGATCTTCGGATCGTCGCCCGTGGGCGTCTCGAAGGTGCCGTCGCCGTCGAGGTCCCAGCGATACGTGATCGAGGGGTCGAGGTTGTTGCCCTTGGAGCCCGTCGCGTCGTACCTCGCGTCGACGGAGACCCCGGCCAGGTTGAGCTCCGCCGGGCCGGCCAGCACCGCGGTCGGCGGGGCGATCGGCTCGGCCTGCACGTCGAGGGCGATCGACGCTGTCTTCGTGCTCGCGAAGGTGTCGGTCACCTTCACCGTCACGGCGAGCAAGCCGACGGTCGGCGGCGTAAACGTTACGGTCGGCTCGGCCGACGCCGCACGCTCGAACGAGCCGTTGCCGTCGAGGTCGAAGGCGAACGAGAGCGGTGCATGGCCGGCTGCGGCGGTGCTGGCCGCAGCGCTCACGGTGACCGGGCGGTTCGCGAACACCGGCTCGCCGGCCGGCGGGTCCTGACGGACCAGCTTGGCGACCGGCGCGTTGGCGTCGGTGGTGCCGGGCCCGACCTCGATGGTCTTCTCGACTGGATCAGACAACGTCGACGGGGTCGCGCGGGTGTCCTCGACGATCAGCGACGCCTTGGGGCGACCCGAACCGGCGTAGGTGTGGGTCGTCGACGCGGTCGTCGTGATGACGTCGGGCGTGCCGTCGCCGAAGCTCCAGCGGAACTTGACGCCTGCGGGCGTCTGGCCGACCGGCCCCTGGAGCGTGCCGTCGGGGTCCGACAGCTCGCTGGTGGAGCCGTTCAGCGTGACCGGCGCGCCGGACTTCGGCGAGGCCGGCGACACGGTGAACTTCGCCAGCGGCGGCGCCTCGTTGGCGCGGCGCACGTTGAGCTGGATGGTCGCATCGGCGGCGCGGCCACCGGCGTCGGTCGCGCGGACGCGGACGAGGTGCGAGGGGTTGGCCGCGGGAATGACGACGTTCGCCAGCGCACGCGTCGTGCGGGCCGGATCGAAGTCGACGTCGGCGTCGCCGTCGAGGTCCCACTGCCACGTGAGCGCCTCGTAGGAGGCCAGGCTCGCGACGGTGGTCGCGTCGATCGAGAAGGCCTGGCCGTTGATCACGCGCGCGGGGCGGTTGATCGAGACCTCGCCCTTGGGCGAGCGCACGACCTCGATCGGCAGCTCGGCGGCAAGGCTCTCCTCGGTGGCAGGATCAGCAGAGTCGTCGGTCACCCAGGCGCGCACGGTGTAGGTGCCGGGGGTGGTCAGCGACGGCGTGTACGTGTCGCTGGTCGACACGGTGGCGCCGCCGTCGAGCGTCCAGCGGTAGGTGAAGGCCGTGCCGGGGTCGCCGTCGGTGCCGGTGACCTTGAGCGGAACACTGACGGCGGCACCCTGCTCGATGGCGTACGTGCCGTCGGTGCCCTGCGCAGGCGTGATGCCGACGCGCGAGATCGCGGCCGTCGGGCGGTTGTTCTGCACCTTGATGTCGACCTGGACCGAGTCCCAGAGGCCGCCGCTGGTGTCGACCATCAGGTGCGCCGTGGCGTCCTGCTGGTAGGTCTGCGTGAACCACGGCTGCTGGCAGGGCACGGGCGTGAAAGCGCGAGTCAGCGAGCAGAGCTGCGAACCAAAGGCCGTCTGGCCCTTGTCCCACGTGACCTCGGCGCCGCGCGCCGGGGTGGTCGTGCTCGGGATCAGCTCGGCCTTGGGCAGCGGTTCGCCGACAGTGAAGGAGCGGTCGAGGTAGACCTCGGCACCCGGGGCGCCGCCGCCGGCATCGCAGCCCGCAGCGCCGAAGCGGGCGTCGAGCGAGTAGCCCGCGAAGAGCGGCGCGTGGTCGATCGGCCCGAAGGCCCCGACCTGGCCGGGGTCGGAGATCGTGTGGAAGCGCCACTTGGCGATGGGCGTGCCTTGGGTCGGTCCGCCCTCGGACTTGAGCATGCTGTCGAGCGGAATCGAGACGCGGCGGTCGCCCGCATCGGTCGTCCCGAGCGTGGCGACGTAGGTGCGGGTGTCGGTGGCCGTCGGGTTGGTGGCCAGGCACTTGGCAACGTCGCCCTCGTGGTAGGCGGTCTGCGTGAGGTTGCGCGCGATGCGCACGCGCACCTTGCCGTTGCCGGCGGGCTCGGTGCGGATGACGGCCTTGGCCGAGGGGCGCACGACGGTGCGCGACCACGTCTCGTCCCACAGGTAGGTCACCGACGCGGTCGCGGTGGGCGAGGCGAAGTCGATGACGAGATCGGAGGGGTGGATCGTGCGGACGGGAGCAGAGTCGCCGTCGTGGAGCACGTCGTTCTTCGGCGGCGTGTTCACGCTGAAGCGCTCGACCGCGACGCGGGTGAGGTCGGCGTTGCCGCCGCCGTTGTCGCCCTTCGGGTCGTTATGCACGACCGACGACGTCGGGATGGCGCCTGCAGGGAGGCGGTCGGTGGCCTTGGAGAAGTCGTACGACAGCTGGCCGGGGTCGCAGCCGGTCGTCTGGTTGGTGGCGGCCTCGGGCAAGCGGTCGAGCACCGACGTGGTCGGGCCGCCGCCGTTGGCGTTGGCCGTCGCCAGCGTGAGCAGGCGCGGCGGGTTGAGCAGCGCGCCCGGCGCCACGATCGGCGTCCCGCCCTCGCCGAGCTTGGCGAGCGGAATCTGAGAGATCAGGAGGTCGTTGTTGGGCTCCTTGCCCTTGGTGACGACGTTGAACTTCGCGGTGCTGCGAGCTGGGACGGTGACGCACCGCTCGAGGTTGGCCTGCCCGCGGATGTCGTAGACGTACGCCATGCCGGTCGAGTTGCCGCTGCTCTGGGCCTCGATCCGCATCTCGGCGTCGACGAGGACCTCAGGCAGGCCGTCGCGGTCGAAGTCCAGCAGCGTGACGGCGTGGCCGGGCATCGCGATGCCGCTGCCGCGCCAGAAGCGGACCTTGAGGTTCGGACCGGTCGTCGCGTCGCCCGCGACGACGGGTGTCACGCCGTAGGCGTGCCCGAGGACGTTGGCCCGGGCCAGCGACGACGGGTCGGGAATCTGGTAGCCCTCAGTGGCTTGGACCACTGCTTGCGTGCCGGTCGGCCAGATCGTGGCGGCGTGCGCCGAAGGCGCCGCAACCACGGACAGGAAAGAGGCGACAGCGAGTGCAGCGCGCAAGGGCGCAGCACGTCGGGCACGGTGCAGCAAGGCGAGGCTTTCGAGATCGGCACCGAGGTGCCGTGAGGTAGGGCGGGACGCTGCAGCGCTGGGCGGCGCTGACGCGGTCGCGCCACCCTAACGGAGTGACGCCGCGGGCGTGGTGTTTTCCGTATGCCCCGACGGGATTCATTCCGTGTCAGGCCTGGGCAAGGTGAGCGCGCCGCGCTTCGATGATCGCCGCGGGGTCGTTCGTGATGATCACGTCGACGTCGAGATCGAGCATGCGGCGCGCGTCCGCCGGCGAATCGACTGTCCAGACGATCAGCTCAACGCCACGGGTGCGGCAGACGTTCACAAGCTCCGGCGAGACAAGCTGGAAGTTCACCGTGATGGCGGCCAGTCCGTGGCGCTGGATCGCGCGGCGCACGATGAGCGGCATGAGCCGGCGGGTCGCCGGGCGCCGCGCAGCGGCGAGGCGACGCGACAACGCGTGGCGGTTCGGGTCGCGCCGCGACCGCGGAAAGGTCTGTGAGCGGGTCGCTCCCGGCGACGCGAACCGCAGCGCGCGCAGCACTCGCGGGTCAGTCGTCGAGATGATCGCGCGCGGCGTGAGCCGAGCGCCGGTGAGGGCTGCTGCGATCGCGCGCTCGATGCCCGCGGACTTGACGTCGAGCAGCACTGGCGTGGTCGACAGGGGCGGCGACGCAAGCAGGTTCTCGAGCTCGGGCAGCGGGAGCACGTCCGTGCTGGCCGCTGCCGCTCCTTCGTCGTGGGCGACGAGCACGCTGCCGCCACGTACGGCGAGCAGGTCGAGCTCGATGCCGTCGGCGCCCAGGTCGTGCGCGGCGAGAAAGCCGGCCATGGAATTCGGCGGTGCGACGGCAGGCGCGCCCATGTGGCCGACGATCGCGGTCGGCGCTCCCGGAGCCCGAAAACGCGCCGGCCGTGTGGGCGCGCGCAAGTGGTGCCACGGCTTGGGTGCAGCCGGTTGCCCGCGAGGGCGACGCTCCAGGACCGTCGAGGCCATGGCGCCAAGGTACACGTCGGGTGGCTCCGCGCCCACCGGTACAGGCGAACGGGACGGATGTTGGAGGGGAGCGGGCGGCGGCGTCTGCGCGCTTGGCGGCGGTGGGACTGCGCCCCGGTCGGGGGCCGGGTGGCCCGCTGCGAGCAGTGTCGGATTACGCCCTCTCGGGGGTGTAATTCGTGGCGCCGACGTGCCAGTTCACGCCCCGCTGAGGCTGTGGGGCGGTCTGGTTCCGCGGCAACCCTGTGACCCGCGTGGCGCGGCGGCGGATCGGTCTCGCTGCCGTTTTACAGCGACGTGGCCGCTACCGCTGACAGCGCGGGCACCAGTAGGTCATGCGGTTGTCGTCGCCCTGGCCGCGGACGGCGATGTCGCCGCGGCAGGTCATGCACTTGGGTTGGCGGTAGACGTGCTTGACGCGCATCTGCATGCCGCCGCGGGCTGAGTCGGCCATGCGCGGTCGGAGGGCGTCGATGACCGCGATGGCTTCGGCGTCGGTGGTGTTGGCGAGCGGACGCCAGGGGTCGAGCCCGGTGTCGAAGCAGCCCTCGGCCTTCCAGAGGTTGCCGATGCCGGCCACGGTCTGCTGGTCGAGCAGAGCGTCGCCGACCGGGCGGGTCGGGTCGTCGCCGCGTAGCCGGTGCAGGAAGCGGTCGTAGTCGAACTCGGGCGCGAGCACGTCGGGGCCGAGGTTCGCGAGGCGACGGTCGACCCGCGACCGCAGTCCCGTGAGGAGCTCGAGGATGGGGCCGTCGAACTGGACGACCTCGTGGTCGCGGGCGCGCAGGACCAGCCAGGCGCGGCGCGGCGCGCGGCGCCAGCGGGCTCCGACCTGGCCGGTGTACCAGCTGCCCGTCATCTTCAGGTGCGAATGGACCGCCAGGTCGCCCTCGAACCGCAGGAAGAGGTGCTTGCCGTAGGGCTCGACCGCCTCGACGGCCCGGCCCTCGAGGCGGCGATCCCATCCGCGGGTCGCGGCATGGCGCGCCTCGAGCTGCGGCACCGCGCCCACCAGGATCGGCCGGATCCGGTGCGCGGCATACGCGATGGTGTCTCCCTCGGGCATCGGCCCTCAGGGTACGAGGGCAGCGCGCGTGCGGATCGCCTGAACCGCGGGCCGCGTTGGCCATCCGACCGACCCCACACAACTTGGCGGGTTCGCGGCCGTATGTTGGCGCCATGTCTGGGTTCGCCACCCTCGAGCGCGAACTGGGTGCGGTGGTCGGCGCCCGGCACGTCGTCACGCCTGCGGCCGCGGACCTGGAAGACGCCACCCGCTGGGCCGGCCTGCGCGGCCGCGCCGACGCCATCGTGCGGCCGGGAAACGCCGAGCAGGTCGCAGCGGCCGTCGCCTGGTGCTACGCCCACGACATCCCGATGACGATCCGCGGCGGCGGGACGGGCCTGAGCGGCGGCGCCGTGCCCGAGGGTGGCGTCGTGCTGTCGCTCGAGCGGCTGAACCGGGTGCGTTCGATGGAGCCGGAGTGGTGGCGGTGCGAGGTCGAGGCCGGCGTCACCACCGAGGCGCTGCACCGGCGCGCCCGCGAGGCCGGACTGCGCTATCCGCCTGATCCGGGCGCGAGCGAGTCGAGCCACATCGGCGGCAACCTCGCGACCAACGCCGGCGGGCCGCACGCGTTCGGCCACGGCGTCACGCGCGCGTGGGTGCTCGGCGTCGAGGCCGTGCTCGCCCCTGGCGAGCTCGTCCACATCGGCGGACCGACCCGCAAGGACGTTGCCGGGTATGACCTCACGTCGCTGCTGGTCGGCAGCGAGGGCACCCTCGGGATCATTACTGCGGCCTGGCTGCGGCTCGTGCCACCGCCGGGCGCCGAGCAGATCGTTGTCGGTCTCTTCCCAGGACTCTCCGCGGCGCAAGAGGGGATCGCCGGGGCGCTGACGTGCGGCGCCGTCCCCGTCGCGCTCGAACTGCTCGACGGCGGCACGCTGCAGGACGCGGGAGCCACGCTGCCCGTCGAGGGCGCCGCCGCCGAGTGGAGCGCCCTCACCGATCCGACCAGTGCCGTCTTGCTGATCGCGCACCTCGAGGGCGACCTGGCCGAGACGACCGCCGCCCGCGGCGACGCCCTCGTCGACACGTGGCAGGAAGCGGGGGCGACGTGGACCGGCGTCCCGAACCCGGCGTCGTCGACGGCGCTGGCCACCTGGCGGGGCGGCATCTCGAACGCCGTCGCGGCCCGACGCGGCGGCAAGCTCAGCGAAGACGTCGCCGTGCCGACCGACCGCGTCGCCGAACTGCTGGCCGGCAGCGCCGCGATTGCTCGCCGCCACGGGCTCGAGCACGCGGCGTGGGGGCACGCCGGCGACGGCAACATGCACTGCACCTACCTGCTCGACCCCACCGATCCCGAGCGCTGCGGGCAGGCGTCGGAGGCCGCCGAGGAGCTGTTTGCGCTGGCGATCGCGCTCGGCGGGACGATCTCAGGCGAACACGGCCTGGGCCGGCTGAAGTCGGGCCACCTCGCCGCGCAGTGGGACCCCGCCGCGGTGCGCGCCCACGAGGCGATCAAGGCGGCGATGGACCCCAAAGGGCTCTTCAACCCCGGGCGCAAGACGGCCTGAGCCGCCGCGGTTCCGATGAGCGTCCTTTTGTTGTTGCCATAGCGACAGCTCAAGGACGCTCATCGCGTTTGGCGCGCCCTCAGCCGGTCGGCGTCTCGCGCGCATCAAGGCGCTTGATCTCGTCGCCGCCGAGGGCCGCCGGGAAGGTGACCTCCTCGGCGTAGCTGGCCACGCCGCCGACGACGTAGGGGTCGGCGTCGAAGTCACGCAGCAACGCGGCGGCGTCGGTGCCGGCGCCGAGGATCGCAGCGCCCGAGCCGTCGGCGAGGCGACCGGCGGCGATCACGACGCCGTCGCCGATGAGCCCGTCGAGCCACTCAAGGTGGGCCGGGCGGAGCGCCCCGACCTCCTCAGCCGTGCCGGAGTAGGTGCTGCGCAGAACGATCATGCGCGCGAGCGTATCTTGGGTGGACGGTCCGGGGTGGGGTGTCCCTTCCTGGGCTGCGGATCGGCCTGTCCG